>JBJXEY010000499.1:0-6087 GCA_046153355.1 Burkholderiales bacterium | reverse complement strand
GGATCATCAAGCCATCGACATTATTGGTATAGCCCAGGCAGTTCGGCCCCACTACGGCGAGATTGCCCGCGCGCGCGATCGCCGCGATTTCATCCTGCGCGGCGCGATCACCCACCTCAGCGAAACCCGCTGCAAACACCAGCGCGGCACCAACTTTGCGCTGCACACACGCGGTAATTGCCTCGCGAACGCCAGCGGCCGGTAACGTCAAAATGGCGAGATCGACGCCCTCGGGCATGGCATCGGTGCTGGTCAGCACCGGATACCCTTCGATGGGCTCGCTACTTCGGCCCACTAGATGAATCGCACCGGCGAACTGGTTGACTTTCAAGCACTGCAGAATGGTCTGGCCGGTGGAACCCTGCCGCGCCGACATGCCGATGATGGCGATCGATAGGGGTTTAAGAAAACGTTGCACGGCTTGATGGTTCATTGCATGAGCCTTACGAATTATTGCCGCGGAATATTGATTCGTTTTACGAGCTGACCGACGCGATCGCGATCCCGCTTCATAAAGTCCGCGAACTGTTCCGGCGTCCCAGTGAGTGTCTCAACGAACTGGGCATCGAGTATTTCGCCCAGTTTCGGTTCCTTAAAGACGTGTACCACCTCGGCGTTGATTCTGCGCACGATGGGCTCGGCCAGCCCTGCGGGACCGACCATGCCCCACCACACCAGGCCCGGATACTCGCCCAAGCCGGCTTCATCCAGCGTCGGCACATCGGGCAAACCCTTGGCGCGCGTCACAGTGTTGATGGCAAGAATCTTGAGTTTCCCGGCTCTGGCATGACTGGCGGCGGCGCCGATGGCCGTCCAACTCAGATGGATCTGGCCTGCCAACAAATCGTTGACGATGGGCGGCATTCCTTTGTAGGGCACGCCCACCATGCTGGTCTTCCAGCGATCACCGAGCCACGCTCGCAAAATATCCGCATTGCTTGCCACGCCCAGTGTGCCAAAGTTAAGTGAACCGGGTTTGGCCACGGCGAGCGCCTGCAACTCCGCGACAGTGTTCGCCGGTACGGACCCGCTCGCGACTAGCCCCGTCATTTGCGAAAACAAATTGGTGATGGGCGTGAAATCTTTTTCCGGATCGTAAGAAAGCCCGGCAACCACGAAGGGGTTGAGCGACATCGCCGCGAGGTTAGTCATACAAACGCTGTAGCCATCGGGCAGCGCGCGTTTGCAGGCATTCGCCGCAATCACAAAATTGCCGCCACCCTGATTCTCGACGATCCACGGTTGCCCCATCTGGCGCGCCAGTTCCTGTGCCGCGGAGCGCATCACCACGTCGCCCACGGCGCCACTGGTCACATTGAGGATCAGGCGCAAGGGTTTCGAGGGGTAGGCCTGTGCATTGGCCACACTAGCGTGCAAACCCAGCGATAAAAGCAGGATCGCTAACAAAGACTGGAAACGCATCAACTTTCGCTCCTCAAGGTTTTCAAGTGCCGCCCGATTGTGCCAGAGGAAACCGCGAAACCCGCGCGGTGCAAATCTATTGGCGCGGAAAGTTGAACTTTTTAACCACCTTGCCGACGCGTTCGCGATCGGCTTTTAGAAACGCACCAAACTGCGCGGACGAACTGACAGCGGGCTCAAGGAACTGGCGGTCCATCAGATCGGCGAACGAGGGTTCACGTACCAGACGCACGAACTCCGCATTCAAACGCTGAACGATGGCGTCAGGCACGCCGGTGGGCGCGACCAGCCCCCACCAGCTAAGCCCCAGCAAATCCAGGTATTCGGCAAGGCCTGTCTCGCCGAAGGTCGGCGCCGCAGGCAGACGTGGCGAGCGTTTCGCGCTGTTGAGCGCGAGGAGTTTCAGTTTGCCCAGTTGCGCGCCGACCGTGCCAATCGAAGTCAGGGTGAGATCGCTCTCCCCCGATACCAACGCATTGACGATGAGATTCATTCCCTTGTAAGGCACGCCAAGCATGTGCGTTTTCCAGCGCTCGCCCAGCCATTGCCGCAGGATGTCCGAATTGCTGCCCGGACCCAGCGTCGAAAAATTAAGCGATCCGGGTTTAGCAATGGCCAATGCCTGCAGGTCTGCCATCGTATTCACCGGCAGGGAGGGCGACACCACGATACCGGACACCTGGTAATAAAGATTCGTGATCGGTACGAAATCCTTGTCTGGATCGTAGGGTAGCTGCGCGAACACATGCGGATTGGTGGACATTGACTCCAGATTGACCAGGCACACGGTATAGCCATCCGCGCTGGCATTGCGGCAAGCTGTCGCACCGATGACAAAGTTTCCGCCCTGGCGGTTCTCCACTACCCAAGGCTGGCCCATTTGCTGCGCCAGGTGCGCAGTAGCGGTGCGCATCAGTATGTCTGCTACTACGCCGACCGAGACATTGAGTATTAGGCGAATCGGCTTCGCGGGATAGGTCTGCGCCTGTAGCGCAAGCGACGCGGACATGACGAACGCAAACAAAATCGATGCAATGATCCGCGCTTGCATGGTGTTTTTCTCCTCAAATGCCGCAAGGCTGCTTCTATGGATATGATCGCTCAAAATTCGAGCGGGGTGCTCTTCGCGCAAATCAATGATGGATGCCGGGGGCCACTGTTCCCGCGTAAAACCTGCCAATTAATCACCAGGAAAGTCAATACGAAAATGAGCGAGGACCAAATCCAGCAGGGCATGAATTTCGAACTTCCCGAAGAGCTGCGCATGCTCAAAGACACGGTGCGTAAATTCGTCGATCGCGAGCTGATCCCCATCGAGCTTCGTGCGCGCCGTGGCCATGAGTTGAAGCCCGAAGTGCGTCTTGATCTCGAGGCGAAGGCAACGTCCCTGGGGCTGCGCCATTACGACGTGCCGCGGGAATACGGCGGACTGGGATTGGGGTTGATGGCCCAGGTGGTCGTGTGGTCGGAACTGCGCCGATCAATCGCGCTGCCGCCGCGCGGCACCGACATCTTCGGTCCATCGGTGAGTCCGATCCTCTACCACCTGAACGAATCGCAAAAAGACCGCTACCTGCTGCCCACCATACGCGGGGAGAGCAAATGGTGTTTCGCCCAGACCGAACCCGATGCCGGCAGCGACCCCGGACGCATGCACACCACGGCGGCGCGGCACGGCGATGTTTACCTGATCAATGGTCACAAGCGCTTCATCACCGGCGCCGATAAGGCGGATTTCGCGCAGGTGTTTGCCGCGACGGACCGGGCCAAGGGCTCGCGCGGCGGCATCTCGGCATTTATCGTCGATATGAAGACACCGGGGGTGCGGCTGCTACGCGCCGAAGACCTGATGATCGATGATCGCCCTTGGGAAATTGCTTTCGACAACGTCGAAGTCCCGGCCGAAAACATCATCGGCAACGAAGGCGAGGGTTTCAAACACGCGCAGAACTGGATCAACATGGGGCGCGTTCGCCATGGCGCCCGCGCCATCGGTGTGATCGAGCGCTGCCTCGAAATGGCCACGACCTATGCCAAACAACGCGTCACCTTCGGCCGGCCACTGTCCGATCGCCAGGCAGTGCAATGGATGCTGGCCGATTCCTACGTGGACTTGCACCAATTGCGCCTGATGGTGCAGCACGCCGCATGGAAACACGACAGCGGCGGCGAAATACGAACGGAGGCCTACATGGTGAAAAATTTCGGTAACACGCGCTCTTTCACGGCGGCCGACCGCTGTATGCAGATTCACGGCGGGGCGGGATTTTCCAAGGACCTGCCGATCGAAACGTTCTGGCGCGAACAGCGCAGTATGGCGATCACCGAGGGCCCAACCGAGGTGCTGCAAAGCGCCATCGCCCGCCACGTACTCCAGGAATTCGGTTAGCGCCGCGCGGCGTTTCAAGTGGCGCGGTCGGACCCGGTTGCCTCGGCACCATCTGGTGGAATTGAACATAATAGACTCGCTGCAATTCGCCTTGCCCACACTCTTTGGGGAGAGCTTTATGTGCCAGATCGTTTTATGTAACTCATCAAGCTTTAAAATATTTATTCGTATTCTGGACTGGCCTTCGGTGCTGCTGCCGGTGATCGTGGCAGCGATGGTTGCAACCGGCCTCGCGAGTGCGAAAGTCAAGGCGCAGGAATATCCGGTCAAGCAGATCCGCTTGATTGTCCCGTTCGCACCGGGGGGCAGTGCCGATATTCTGGCTCGCATACTCGCGCAGCGATCCACACTGGGTCAGCCCATCGTGATCGAAAATGTCCCTGGGGCAAACGGTGCCATTGGCCTCGCGCGTGCCGCGAAGTCAACTGCCGACGGCTACACGCTTGCCACGGGTGCTACCTCCACCTTTGCCGTCGGTCCGCATACCAGCAGCAACCTTGGCTACGATCCGATGAAGGATTTTGTGCCGATTGCGGTGCTCGGCATGTTCACGAGCGTGCTCACCGTCAATGGCAACCTGCCGGTGAAATCAGTGGGCGATCTGGTGAGCTACGCCAAGGCTAATCCCGGAAAACTCAACTATGCCTCGCTTGGCACCGGTTCCAGCCACCATCTGGGCGGCGAGCAATTTCGCCGTACTACGGGCATCGATGTGGTTCACGTGCCATATAAAGGCAGCCCGCAGGCGTTAAATGCGCTTCTGGTCGGTGAGGTGCAATTTTTCTTTTTCCCTGCGTTCGTGGATTCGATTTCAAATCTGCAGAATGGGCGCCTCCGCGCGCTGGCTGTGGCCGATTCCAAGCGGTCTGTGGTGGCCCCTGATGTGCCGACACTCCTCGAACTGGGTTACCCAATCGAACGGCCGACCTGGCACATTTTGGTTGGGCCCGCCGGCTTGCCCAATGCGGTAGTGCAACGGCTGGCCGCGGAAGTACAACGAGTGTCGTCGCTTGAGGATGTCAAACAAATGCTTGCCAAGCAGGGCGTCGAATCACGCAGCATGACGCCGGAGGAATTAAAAAAGTACGTGGCCGATCAATATGTCAGCTACGGGCGTCTGGTTCGCGAAATTGGCCTGAAAGTGGAATAACGCCGGGAACGTTATTCCGTGGGATTTGTTCTTGGCTCCATCAATCGCGGCGGCGCGTTACCCGGTGAATTGCGGGGATTCTTTAATCTGGGTAATTTCAGAGGCAACGTGAATGGACACCGGCTGGTAGGAAAAAGCGATCCAGCGGCAGCCCTTGCCCTCGTCCAGGTTGAAGTGTTGGTGTTCGACGCCACCCGGCCTGATGGGCAATAGCAGCAAATCACCCTTACTCCAATCGACGCGCTCTCCATCGACCACCGAGTATCCCCTGCCTTCAATCACATAAATAATGAATCCGCCCTGGTGGCGATGTTTGCCCGAGTGGGTCTTGACGTCGTGCACGAACACGCGCCAGTCGTGTAGCGGCGTTTCCTTGTAGGCCTGGGAATTGAGGAAGTAAAACAGCCGTCCCTGGCGGGTCTGCTGGTATTCGCGATCCGACGATTTGATGACAATCGGACCGTTCCTCTGCCGCTCGTGAAACTCCCTGCGGCTGCGGATGTGCATGTCGTAATAAGTTTCAACGGCGGGCTCGCGCTCGCGCAAGCGGTCGCGTTCATTGTCGGCCATGAGTGTGTTCTCCCTGTGTTTACGTTATCCGGATGCTTCGGCCCGGGATGCTTGGTATCGCCCGGTCAAAGCGCCGCTTAGTAAAAAGAATTTATGTTTTCGAAGTCGCCGGCGACGCGTAGTCGGGGGCTCGGGCGAGCAACTCGAAGCCGCAGCCCCTGTCGATGCTGGTGCATTGCCAAAGATTCGGTTCTACCGCCACGAACTTCGCCGGTTTTTCTTCATCTTCGTTCACATGCTGGACGATGACACCATCTTTCCTCAACGGCAGGTTGAGCAGATCACCACCTTCCCAGGGGTGCTTAACACCATCGATCAACGTATAGCCCCGGCCTTCGAGAATGTAGATCACCTGACCGCCCTGAAATTTGAGCCGGCCGGTTCGGCTACCCGGTGGGATCTCCTGCTCGAAAAATACCAGGCTCGAGATAGTGGTATCGGTGATGGAGGGATGTAAATACCACTTCATCAAACCCATTTCGTTGCTTTCCTGAGGAAGCTCGTCGGCGCGCACCACCTGAACCGCGGTCTTTTGCCGTTCCCGCTGCGTGTCGCG
>JBJXEY010000498.1:0-7002 GCA_046153355.1 Burkholderiales bacterium | reverse complement strand
CGAAGCCCAAGCGATTCCAATGCATCGAGCACCACATCGGGGGTGAGATTGGCGTAAGGGGTGGGCGAGGCAAGTTTGACGCGCTTTGTAGAACGAGATTTTTTCATGCGCCATTGTACGGGGACGCAACGACGCCAGAGCTAATTCAATGACGCGTTCGACCCCGCGCGGATTGCGGGTGTAGCATCGGTTGCACCATTTTCTGACTAAGATGGAAGGCAGTAGCGACATAGCAATGCAGAACAATAACTTTGATTACGTCATCATTGGCGGCGGCACAGCGGGATGCGTGCTCGCCAATCGTCTCAGCGCTGATCCTGCTGTTTCGGTGTTGTTGCTGGAAGCCGGTGGCAAGGACAACTGGATCTGGATACACATTCCCGTTGGGTATCTGTATTGCATTGGCAATCCGCGCACCGATTGGTGTTATCGCACCGAGCCCGATCCGGGGTTGAATGGGCGTTCGATTTTGTACGCGCGCGGCCGGGTGCTGGGCGGTTGTTCCTCGATCAACGCCATGATTTACATGCGCGGCCAGGCGAGTGATTACGATCATTGGGCCGAGGCAACAGGCGATAACGATTGGGGTTGGAACAAGGTATTGCCGATTTTCAAAGGTAGCGAAGATCATTGGCGCGGCGCGGATGAGTTTCATGGTGCTGCGGAGGGTGGTGGTGTTTCCAATCGCACGTCGATCCCAGGAGGCCATGAGTGGCGTGTCGAGCAACAGCGCCTCTCCTGGGAGATTCTGGATGCTTTTCGCGATGCCGCCGCCGAAGCGGGTATCGCCAAGGTGGAGGATTTCAATCACGGTGACAATGCCGGTGTGTCGCGTTTCGAAGTCAACCAACGGCGCGGCGTTCGTGTGAATGCATCGAAAGCTTTTCTGCGTCCGGCACAGGGGCGTTCGAACCTAACAGTGATCACCGGTGCGACAGTGAAAAAGCTGCGCCTTGAGGGTCGCAAGGTTCTTGGCGTCGAGTATCTGCGCGGCAACGAGGAATGTTTCGCGGCGGCAAAGCGCGAAACCGTGCTCTCGGCCGGCTCGATCGGCAGCCCGCAGATTTTGCAACTCTCAGGCGTCGGACCAGGAGCCTTGCTCGCACAACACGCTATCCCAGTGGCGTTTGACCTTCCTGGCGTGGGGGCCAATCTCCAAGACCATTTGCAATTGCGCATGGCGTTTAAGGTGAAAAATGTGCAAACGCTCAACACCATGGCCAATTCGCTATGGGGCAAGGCCAAAATGGCCTTGGAATACGCGTTGTATCGCACTGGCCCCTTGACCATGGCGCCTTCGCAACTGGGCGCATTTTTGAAATCCGATCCCTCGCAAACCGGCGCCAATCTGGAATATCACGTACAGCCCTTGTCGTTGGATAAGTTTGGCGATCCGCTGCATTCGTTCCCGGCGTTCACCGCGAGCGTCTGCAATTTGAAACCGACCTCGCGAGGTTCGATAAAAATTAAATCGCCCAATTTTCGTGATGCACCGGCAATTTTGTTGAATTATTTGTCCACGCCTGAGGATAGGCGCATCGCCGCCGAGTCACTGCGCACTACGCGGCGCATCGTGATGGAAACCGAGGTCATGAAAAAATATTCTCCAGAGGAGTTTTTGCCCGGCCGTGCCGCGCAAACCAACGAGCAACTGGTCAAGGCTGCGGGTGACGTGGGCACCACTATCTTTCATCCGGTGGGCACGTGTCGCATGGGCCGTACCGACGATGCGGGCGCGGTGGTCGATTCGCGTCTGCGTGTTCGCGGCATCGAGAGTCTACGCGTCATCGACGCGTCGATCATGCCCACCATTACCTCGGGGAACACCAACTCGCCCACGGTCATGATTGCCGAACGTGGCGCCGCCATGATGCGCGAAGACGCGAGGAGATGAGCGTGGCCGATATCGATTTGAAGCGTTATGTGCTGGATGTGCCGGATTTCCCCAAACCCGGCGTGACCTTCAAGGACATCACACCGCTACTGAGTTCTCCCGAGGCTTACGCGGCGGCCATCGCGCAAATGGCCAAGGCTTTCAACGGCGTGGAAATAGATTTGGTCTTGGGCGTTGAATCGCGCGGCTTCTTCTTTGGTGCGCCGCTAGCGCTGAAACTCGGCCGTGGATTTATTCCAGTGCGCAAACCGGGCAAATTGCCACGCGAACGTATTTCCGCCCCCTACGCGTTGGAATACGGCTTCGATGCGCTGGAGATGCATAAAGATGCGATCGGTTCGGGCCACAAGGTAATTTTGGTCGATGATGTGCTTGCTACGGGTGGCACCATCTGCGCCTGCGCGGAATTGGTGCGCAAGTTAGGTGGGGACATCGTGGGATTTTGTTTCCTCATGGAACTCGGGTTTCTGCAAGGGCGCGAAAAGCTAGCCGGAGAACGGGTGGTTTCCCTGCTACGTTATGATTGACGCACGCTCTACACAGCGATTCACGCATTTCAGTTCACCTATCAATTCAATTTCAATAATCAGGATCAATCATGGATAAAAGCGTAGTGATGGACGGCGGCGAGGCAATTCTGCAAGCCTGTCGCGATATGAATATGGATTACATCTTCTCTTCGCCCGGTTCGGATTGGGGCTCGGTGTGGGAGGCCCTGGGTCGCCAGAAACTAAACGGGGTGAAAGGGCCTGCCTATCTTTCCTGCGGCCATGAAACACTGGCGGTCAACATCGCCACGGGCTACACCTTGATGACTGGGCGCATGCAGGCGGTACTGTTACACGCTGGCGTGGGCCTGATGCAGGGCTCGGTGGGCATTTACGGCGCGCGCTTGAATGAACTGCCAATGGTCATTATGTCGGGCGAGTCGTCGAGCTACGGCGATCAGGAAGATTTTGATCCCGGCGCGCAGTGGTACACCAACCACAATGTCATGGGCGGCATGCCGCGCGTGATCGACTCAGTGGTCAAGTGGGCACAACAGGCGCCCAGCTCGGCCAATATTTACGAGATGGTGCAGCGCTCTGGCGAAATTGCCTTGTCTACCCCGCCGGGCCCGACGTATCTGGATGTGCCCATCGAGATCATGATGGGCCGCTGGGTGCAACCGGCGAAGATGCGCGAGATTCCGGCGCCGGCCAAGGTACGCCCGACCGACGATGAAATTCAGAAGGTGCTCGCCATGATCCTGGCGGCGAAGAATCCCATTATTACCGCCGGCTATTCGGGGCGTACCGTGGAAGGCTATAACGCCCTGGTTGAGCTTTGTGAGACGCTGGCTTTGCCCTGCGTCGATAGCGCGGCTGGCGATTCGACAAACTTTCCCAAAGATCATCCGCTTTATCAGGGCAATGAATCCGGGGCGTTGTTAAAGGAGACCGATCTATTGCTGGTGGCGCGCAGCCGTAACCCTTGGTATCCGCCCAACATGGGGCCGATTCATGCCAAGGTGGTATTAATTGACGAGAGCCCTTTCAAATTGCCAATGGCGTACCAAAATCTTCAGGCCGACGCGTTCCTGGGTGGCGATGTCACTATCTCACTGAAACTACTGGCCGAAGCCGCGCGCGCCGCCAAGCCCGATCCGGCCAAGCTGGCCGAGCGCAAAGCGCGCTGGTCCGCCGCGCACGACAAGCTTATGCAGCGCTATCGCGTGACTGAAGCCGACGCGCGCGCCAAGCCCGGCATTCATCCGATCAACCTTTGCGCAACGCTCGCCGAATGCCTGCCAGCGGATACCATTTATCTCGATGAAACCACGGTGCACGGCGCGCTCAACAAACGCCATGTGGGCCACAAAGGGCCGCAAAGCTTCGTCTCGTTGCGTTCAGGCCTGGGGCAGGGGCTGGGGCTGGCGTTGGGCATTAAGCTCGCCCGGCCCAAGCAGCCAGTGGTGGTGCTGATTGGCGATGGCGCATTTTTATATAACCCGGCGGTGCAGTGCTTCGGTTTCGCGCGTGATGAAAAACTGCCCATCATGGCGGTGGTGTACAACAACAACGGCTACCGCGCCATGCGTGAGAACCAATCCTCTTACTACCCGGAGGGCGCGGGGGTAAAACATAAACTCTTCTTTGGCGAACCCATCAACGGCTTCGCCTTCGAGGAACTGCCGAAACTCTTCGGCGGTGTGGGGTTCAAGGTCGATACACCTGATGCGCTCAAGGCCGCGCTACGCGATGGGGCCAAGGCGATGGCCGAGGGCAAGAGCGTAGTGATCAACGTGATCTTGAGTGAGATGTCGGGGCGCGGCTAAGAAAGATGCGGTCCCCAAGTTTCACGCGTTGATTTCGCGCTATCGATGCTTTCGCTTCAGACTTCGTAACGTTCGCGCGCGGGTGGCTCCGCGCGAAAACCGCCGTGTACGCTCATGTCGCGTGCGGCCATCACTTTCAGGTGGGCGTCCAGCGATGCCTGATCTGTCCAGCGCTCCATCAGCACCAGTTTGTCTGGGTTGGTCACACTCTGGAATAACTCATATTGCTCGCAACCGGGCTCGGTGTTGGTTTCGCGCTCGATAGGTGCGAAGGCTTTGGCATAGGCAGCCGCCTGGCCGGGTTTGACTTTGGAGGAGATCAGAAGACGAATGGCCATGATTATTCCTGTTTAGATTAAAAATAGGATTAAAATTGGTTGAAAAGGTATGGCAGGTATTGAAGGAGTCAATATAAAGTTAGAAAGTATTGAAAAATATTGGCCCCGATACTGGCCAATGTAAAGTCCTTGACGCAAATTGGGGAGGTCGGCCTGGGGATCAATTCATCGGCGGTGTATACGGCCCCGGCACCGCTTCCGGCGGATCGGAGAGCAAACCCACCGAATGGATGCCATAAATCGCGCAGGCCTCATCGGCATCCACGCCGTCGCCCGTGGAACCTACCGCGCCAATGATGCGTTTGTTCTGATTGCGTATCAATACGCCACCGGGGGAGGAAACCAATTTCCCGCCGGAGGCGGTCATCACCGAGGCGATGAAATCCGGCGCACGTGCCTCCATGTTGTGAATGGCGCGGCTGGAGCGGTTCATGCCCAGGGCCCCATAGGCTTTGCCATAGGCGATCTCAAAGCGCAGGATGCCGGAGTAATCCTCGCGGTTATACGCCACCACCTGGCCGCCGCCATCCAGAACGATAAAGCTCATCGGGCGGATTTTTAGTTCGTGCGCGCGCGCGACGGCGGCATCGATGATCTTTTTTGCCACCTCCAAGGTAATGATTTCTAAAAGAGGCAGTTGAACCGGTGTTGTCATGTCAAATAATCCTGATCTAATTTTAGGTTTGGAAAGTCATTCAAGTGTGATGCCCGCGGCGCGCACCAACGGAGTCCAGTGCGCGAGGCCTTCTTTCACCAGTCGCGCAATTTCTTCGCGCGAGCTCGAGGTCAAGGGGTTGAGACCGGCATCGTCGATGCGTTTGCGAGTGTCCTGGCTATCCAACGCACGCACCAACTCGGCGTTGAGACGCGCGAGCACCGCGTCTGGCGTACCGGCGGGCGCGAAATAGCCAGTCCAGGTGTTGGCCTCCAGTTGCGCGAAGCCAAGCTCGCGGGTGGTGGGCACATCGGGCAATTGTTGCGAGCGTGTTGAACCGGTGGTCGCCAGGGCGGTGGTTTTGCCGGCCTTCATGCCAGGTATATAGAGTGGGATCGCGTCGATGATCAAATCCACTTCGCCCGAGGCCAGGGCCTGGATCATCGGCGGCGAGCCTTTGTAGGGCACGTAGGTGATGTCGATCTTGTTGCTGTTTTTTAATAGCAATGAAAGGATTTGCGTAAGGGAGGTCGAGGCGCCGATGTTGATCTTGCCCGGATTGGTGCGCGCATAGCCCACCAATTCGGTGAGTGTTTTGTAGGGGGCCTTGGTGCTGCCGGCGATCAAGTAGGAAGCGCGCGAAGATTGCGATACCGGCGCGAAATCCTTGATCGGGTCATAGGGTATTTTTTTGTACGCGGCAGGCACCAAGGTGAAGGTGGTATCCAACGTTTGCAATAACGTGTAGCCGTCGGCGGGGGCTCGCGCCACGGCCTCGGCGGCGACGATGGTATTACCACCGGCGCGATTTTCGATGATCACCGGTTGATTGATGTTCTCGGATAATTTCTGCCCAATGATGCGCGCCGAGAGATCCAGCGACGCACCGGCGGGGAAGGGTATCAATACGCGTATCGGTTTGGCGGGGAAGGATTGCGCGTGCACCACGCCGGTTAGCGCGGTAATCAGCAACGCGCCCAGTGGCACAACAGTTCGACTTGTATCCACGGCCTTCTCCTCTTGCAAACGCAACGCAAGCATTAAACCGCAAAGGCGCGATCCTCGCAGAGGCAAGTTGCCGGCGTAGGTAGTGGCGATGCAGGCCGGTGAAGTCATCCCGGCGTAAAATTCGCCGCGCCGGGGCGTGGGCCCCGATTCGGTTTGAAGGTTTTTCATGGCCAATGTCGCGTTGAGTTTTGCCAGCGGTCTTTATGATCGGCAAATGTCGCTGTACACCAAGGAGGTGGTCCCCGAGGGCATCGATCTTAATTACATCGCCATGGATTCGGTGCGCGATATTTTTGATCGCATGGGCGCGCGCCAGGAGTTTGATGCCGCCGAGATGTCCTCCTCGGAATACATCAGTCACGTATGCGCAGGTAATAGCCCGTTCGTTGCGATTCCGGTTTTCCCTTCGCGCGTATTTCGCCACAGCTTCATTACCGTGCATCGCGATGCCGGGATCAACTCGCCCAAGGATTTGGAGGGCAAGCGCATCGGCGTGCCTTTGTACACCATGTCCGCGGCGGTATGGCAGCGCGGCATTCTGCAGCACGACCATGGCGTAAATTTGGATTCGATTCATTGGCTGCAGGGCGCGACCAATCACGCCGGGTCGCATGGAGAACCCTCGGTGGTGCCGATGGCGAAACCGAAAAAAATTCACACCGATCCGAAGGGGCGCTCGTTGAGCGATTTGATCCAAGCGCGCGAGATCGATGCCATGATCGGCACCGCACTGCCGCTGGCGATGAAATCTAATCCCAGTATTCAGCGCCTGTTTCCCGATTACCGTAGC
>JBJXEY010000440.1:0-24604 GCA_046153355.1 Burkholderiales bacterium | reverse complement strand
ATTTGTCACATGTGCAATTTGTCACATGTGCGATTTATCACATCGGGGCCTGATAAAGCTGGATTACGCCAGATTTAAAGGCCATAATTTGTGCCGCATTTCAGTACGCGAATTGCACCTCCAATTTTAATATCAGTCATTGTTTTAAAAAGGAAAAATCGGTGGCAACACGAGAAAGCAAGGAAGCGGTAAAGGAATTGCCCAGCGGGGCGCCCGAAGCGGCGGTAGGCGCGCCCAAAGTCATCTGGGATGACTCGCAAATGAAGACTGCTTACGTGAACGTTTGCAACGTTCTGGGGACGCGCGAGGAAATCACTTTGCTATTCGGTACCAACCAAGCGTGGCCTGGCGGTCAAAAGGAAGTCAAGGTGTTGTTGTCTAACCGAGTGGTGCTCAATCCCTATGCGGCCAAGCGTTTGCTGCAATTGCTGCAGCAAGGCGTCAAAGAGTATGAAACCCGTTATGGCGAGTTGAAGACTTAGCCCAGCGGAAGACTTGGCGCAAGGTTAGGAATGCTGTAACGATGGCGTGGCGCCCGACGAGTCCGGGGTCGCCACGATGTTTGTATTGCAATATTTTTTGGCTTGAGGTCGTATGCCGCGCTTACTTATCCCGTGTATTTTTTTTGCAGGTCTACAGGGTATGGTGGGATATGCGCCCAGCCTAGCCCAATCTTCGTCTTTAGCGCAGTCGCTGGGCGCGGTGGAGCTACCACCGCTACCACCGATAGAGACCGCGCAACTCAATAATCGAGCGGAGCCACGAACTACGCAGCCCTCGGTGGTGCTGGTGCAAGCGGCAAGCGCCGCGCCGGTGACATTGCTCGATGTCATCCGCCTGGCCAAGGATAGTGACCCGAAATTTCGCGGCGCCTTGGCCGATTCGCGCGCCAGTGAATTTGTACTCGATCAGGCGCGGGCAGGATTCCTGCCCACGATTCGGGCAGACTTCGAGAATACTGATTCCAGGCAACAAATCCTCTCGAGCAGCAATCCGATTTTCGGCTCGGGGTTTTCAACTTTCGGCACTGACAATCACACCATTTCGATCACGCAGCCGATTTTTCGGCTTGATTTGATCGAACGCTTGGAGCAGGCCCGCGCCATTGTCAGGCAGGCGCAATACACGCGGCTCGCTGCCGAGCAGGATCTTTTGCAGCGCAGCGCCACCGCTTACCTCGCCGTTCTAGCCGCGCAAGATAGTCTCGATCTGGGGCGCAGCGAAAAAGATTCCTTGCGCCGTCAGCTTGATCTTGCCGAAGGCCGTTTGAAGGGCGGTTTGGGCACGGTGACAAATCTCTACGATGTCTCGGCACGCTATACGGTGGCGCAGGCGCGCGAGATCGAGGCGGAGAATAAGCTCGCGGACGCCAAACAAGCGCTACGCGAGATCACTAACGCCAATGCGGAAAAATTGCAACGCTTGCGCGACACCCCGCAATTGGTGCTACCCGATCCGGTCGATGTGGGCCAATGGGTTGCCAAGGCCATCGATCAGAATTTGCCACTGCGCGCTAAGTCGGAGGGTGTCAATGTCGCCCTGCAGGAAGTGCAGCGCCAGCGCGCTGGACATGTGCCCACCTTGAATCTGGTGGCCAACCGCAATGATCGCAAAGCTGGCAGCACATTGTTCGGTGGCGGTAGTCATGTGCTCACCACGGAGATGACGTTGCGGTTGAGCATCCCGGTTTTCGAAGGCGGGCTTACCTCGGCGGTAACCGCCGAGGCGGCGCAGCGTTATCAAAAATCGATGGAGGAGCGCGAACTGGAAATGCGCTCGGTCGAGCGCCAGGCGCGGGCCGCGTTTCAGGCGGTGGTCAGCGGCGTGAGTCTGGTGCAGGCGCTGCAGCAATCGGTGCGTTCACAGCAAAGCGCTTTCGAAGCCCGCGAGTTGGGCGCGCGTACTGGCGTGTACACCCAGCTACAGGTGCTGGATGCGCAACGCGAGCTGTTTCTGGTGCGTCGCGATTATGCGCAGGCTCGATACGATTATTTATTGAACACGCTCAAGCTGAAACAAGTGGCGGGCATGCTCTCAGAGCAGGATCTGGGTGCCATACATGCGGCGCTTGAATAGGATCGATGCAATGAATCGTGATGGCGGATCGGTGGTTCCGCCAAAGCGCGAGGTGGTAGGAATGAGAAAAATTTAAAAATGAAAAAAATAAAAGAGTGCAGCGCCCATGACAACTGTCACGACTATCGCGTCCAAGACGAATTCGAAGTGTGTTCGCGCAATCATCGAGGAGAGTCGCTTTGAATAATCGACTGCCGTTCGACATTTTGGGTACCAAGGCCCAGTCAGCGCCGCGAAAAAATGCGCGCGGCGCGCTCGCGTCGGAACCTCCGATGCAAAAGAAAACCATCGCCGAGGCGGTGCGCACGATGTTTTCGCGCACCACGACTCGCCGACGCCCTGAGCGGCAAAAAATGCAATTGGAGCCGCTCGAACCCCGCGTACTGCTATCGGCCGAAATTCCCGTCATTCCCCCTTCGTCCACTGACGATGGCGGGGCCTTCTCCGCGCCCTTTGAGATAAACGGCGCCGCCGCGCAACAGTTGCTCGCACCGACGATTCAGTGGGATGCAGCCGCGCTGGACGCCGCAGCATCGCAAAGAATAGTAAAAATCGAAGACGCGTGGGGCAAGCGTGATTTGGCTGCGCCGGAACGCGGTTCGATAACGCTGGATTTTTCCGCAGTCACGCAAAATCTAAAAATCACCTTGCGCGAAGATGGTGTTATCGAGGCCACCGACGGCGACAACATCCTGACCGCCGAAGGTGTGTCGAAGATTGTCGCTGGGAGTGGCGCGGACGAAATTGCCTTCAAGACCTTGCCCAGTGCCTCGTTGCACATCGAGGCTGACGCGCGCGACACACTGGATTTTTCGGCGATCGCCGAATCGTTGACATTTACGAAGCGCGTGGATGGCACGCTGGCGATCAGTGGTGGTGAGAGCCAAATCGAAACCAATGGAACTGCACAAATCGTCGAAGGCGCCGGCAGCAATACGCACCTCGAGGAACGTTCCCCGGTCATCGCCGGCACTTTAACAGGCGGTGTTTTTTCCGCCGAAGCCGCAAAACTAACTCTTGCGCAGTTCAATACGCAAAACGCCGCGCCGCGCCAGATCGTGTTTATCGATCCATCGGTGGAGAATTATCAAAGTCTGCTGCGTCGCGCGCTCACAGCCGGGCAGGGCAATGGCGACGTTGCCGCGACGGCAGAACCGTTATCGACTGAGCGTGACGTGCGTATTGTAGGGACGTCAAATGGCACAGGCGGGGCGGCCAGTGCGCTGGTGTCGCCCGATGCCTTGGTGGTGGTGCTTGACGCCGCTTGGGATGGCATTGCGCAAATCACCGAAGTGCTCGCGGCCTATCAGAGCATCGCAGCGGTACATATTCTTTCCCATGGCAGCCCCGGTTCGGCGCGCCTGGGTAATGGAACCTTGACCACCGCGCGTCTTAGCTCGATGGCGGAGAGTTTGCGCGCCTGGGGGCGTTCGCTCGCGCCTGACGCCGATGTCATGGTCTACGGTTGCGATATCGCCGCAGGCGATGCGGGCATGGCTTTTATCGGCAATCTGGCTGAGTTGACTGGCGCGGATGTCGCAGCATCCATTAATCCTACCGGCGCGCCTTCGGTAGGTGGCGATTGGGTGCTGGAGGCGAGCACCGGCGTTATCGACACCGGAACGGTATTCGATGCCGGCGCGCTTGCCGGTTATGGGTATCTTCTCGCCACCCATGCGGGCACCGCGGGCGTCGACAACTTCCAGATTCTTGCCACCTCGACTAATCAAACGAACAACAGCACTGCGGGAGTAGATAACAGTTTTATCGCCACTGGCGACGCTGGCGACGATACTTTTTCCATCAAAACGATGGCCGGCACCACCATGACATTGAACGGTGGCGCCGGCACTAAAGACACCGTTGATCTTGGTGGCGTGTCGGGCAATGCGGTGATCAAGCTCACCAGCGCCACTGGCAATGCAACGGTTACGGTGGGAACCACTAAGACCATTACCTTGACCGGGGTCGAAGTTGTTACAGCGAATTCGGGGGGGAGTCACACGCTCGATCTATCGACGTTTTCCCCCAGTACTAATCTCATGGTCAAGATTTTTGGTGTAAACAAAGTAAGGGTCGCGACAAAAACCGGCGCCACCTGGAACGACATATTCGAAGCATCGAATATTTCCGAGGTAAAGGGCGGCAGTGGACAAAACATTTTTGTTATTGGCAAGGGCGGATCGTTATCGGGGGGTATCGATGGATTCAGCGCCAACGCCAACAATATTCTCAGCTATAGCGGCACTTTTACGGTCGCCGGCACTAGCTATGTTTCGGGTCTGGAGGATTATCCGAAAGAAATCGAAATAAAGCTGAATTCCGGCTCGAATTCCGATGGATACACTTCAGCGCTTGCCTTTGGCTATTTAGACACATTCAGCAAGATCCGCCATTTTGTTGGCGGACAGCTTGGCGATATGTTGCAAGCCAGCGACGCAACCAGTGGTGGCGGAACCGACCTGATCGGTGGCAAAGGAAACGATCAGCTTATTTCGGGTCAGGATGGCGACACGCTCACGGGTGGATTGGGCGGGGATACCTACGCGTTTCGCGAGGCAGTTGATTGGGTAGGCGATTCCATTAAGGAAGATGCGACCGGCGATGGGCAGGATGTCCTCGATCTTTCCGCGATCACGACTCCCTTGACCATTGAAGTTCGACCCAACACCGGGGCTGGAATAAAGCTTGGCACTACCGGCGTTACCGCGCTGGATAACAATGTCAAGTACATCGAGAAAATTCTCGGCGGCAGCGGCGAAAACGTTTATAAATTCTCCAACGACTGGACGCAGATCGCCGCGGACAAGGAACTGGTCTACGAGATCGACGATAGCGCGGCCACCGCCGACAAAGGCACGCTGGATTTCAGCGGATTCGTCGATGATCTGACATTCACGCTAGAAACCGATGGTGCAGTTACTGCAGTGGCGAAAAAGGTGGTCGACCCGAATGCCAGCACGCTTCAGTACAAGACATATAAGGTAGTCGGCATCAAGATCGCCAATCTGATTGGCGGCGCGGGCAACAACACCTATGTGGTTGTCAATAACGATGCCTTGCACGGCACCATAACGTCGAAAAATCCCGGCAAGGAAAACATCCTCGATTACAGCAAAGCCACTGGCGCGTTTTATCCGGTGGTCGATTTCAGCCGCAACCTGGCAACCGGCATCAATCGCGGACCGTCAAACTCCACGACGCCCGTGGTCAATACCTATGCCGCGAAGCAGAATGTTGTCTCCAATTCGGCGCAAGGATCGTTCTCGCTGATTCTGGGTGGTGTGGCCACCACGGAATTGATCCCCATTGTCGATGGCAACGCCGAAGCAACGGCGGCCAATATCCAACAGGCATTGGACGACATGCTTGGCGCGGGCCTGGCTGCGGTGAAGTCATTGTCGGCCTCAAGCTGGGAAGTGGATTTCAAAGGCATCAATGGGGCGGAAGTCCCTTTAATGACCACCTCTACGCAGCTCACTGCGGGGAGCATATCTATTGCCGTAGGTTCCAGCGGCGCGAAGACCGATGGTGGTGGACGCGACAACGGATTGGTGTTCAAAAATGCGAGCGGTCTCACCACTGGGACACTGGCGGAAATAACCCGTGTCATAGGCAGCGCGCAAAAACCGGTCACGGTAGTTGGCGTGCCAGACAGCAATTCGGTGAGTTTGGAGGGGTCGGTTTTTTCTGGCGTGATGATCGCCGGCAACAACAACGGCACCACCGACCCACTCACCATGACAGGTGGCAGCAATGCCGATCTACTGATCGGTGGTTCAGGCTTGCAGACACTCTACGGCGGCGGCGGCGCGGATTATTTGATTGCCGGCGATGGCAATACCACTGCGCTTGGCGGATCGGGAAATGACAAGTTGATCGGCGGTTCCGGCAATGACAAGTTATCCGGCGGGCAGGGTAACGACACCTTGGTTGTAGGT
Organism: Burkholderiales bacterium; assembly: GCA_046153355.1. Classification (GTDB taxonomy): domain Bacteria; phylum Pseudomonadota; class Gammaproteobacteria; order Burkholderiales; family SG8-39; genus 2-02-FULL-62-17. The sequence goes on along the minus strand of JBJXEY010000440.1, from coordinate 18,587 downwards.
GGCAACCAGATCTTCATCGAAGAAACGCGCAACGGCAGCACACGCACCGGCAATTTACTTACGGTTACTGCAACCGCCGGCACCTACGTACTCAGCGACGGCACGCAAAGCGCGACTCTGGCGTTCAATGCCAATGCAGCCGCGATTCAAACCGCGTTGCAGGGCTTCACCAGCATCGGCGCGGGACATGCCACGGTTACCTTGAAGGCGGGAACCACCAATAAGTTCGATATTGTTTTCCAAACGCTACCGAATCCGCCAACCTTGTACATCAAGGCAAACGGCATCTCCAAACTATCCGGTGGCACCGGCAACGATGTGTATGTGGTGACCGACGATTGGGGACAGGCGCAGGTTTTCGAATCGGAAGGCGCTGGCACCGACAGTATCGATTTCTCCAAGGTCACCAAGAGCCTTACCTATCAGTTCAATAAAGGTGTGTTGACGGTAGGCACCGGGGCATTCACCCAGACTGTTAGTACCTTAAGCAAGTTGTTCTCGACCGGCGATGTCAGCGGCACCTTCGCTGCGGGAGATCAGTTGACGGTCCCGATCGTCAAGTCTTCCAACCCGACCGTCACCCTGGACCTGGGCGCCGCGAGCACCGGCAAATTCACCATCAAGTTGAACGCCACTGCGGCAACGGCCTCGCAATTCGCCTCCAAGGAAATCATCTACAACGCGGACGCGAAGATCCTGGCCGCGGCGATTAAAGACGCGATTGAAACCGCGTCGAAAGCCACGGGCACCGGACTGAAGGTTGCAGTCGAGTTAGCCAGTGACAACGTCTTCAATATCGAATTTGTTAAATTTGGCTCGGCGACTTTCCTCAATGGCTTGCGCAAGAGTCAGTTGGATCCCGGTTTCGCCAGTATCGCCACCAATGGGCTGAATGCAAGCGGTGGCGGCGCGGTCACGCCGACACTTTCGGTGGCCAATGGCCAGGCGCTCAAAGAAATTCAGCGACTGGTACTTGGCAATGTTTCCGGCACATCGAGCCTGCCCACCAGCATGCGGCTGCAAATCGGCGACACCATCACGGCGGTGATACCGATTCATGCCACTAACGACGAGACCACCGCCACCAATATTCAAACCGCGTTAAATAACCTTGCGCGCTACAAGTTCCCGATGTCGATTATCGGCGGCAAGTACAACACGCTGGTGACCTCGGTGGGCACCGGCTCAACACACGCCTGGGAAATTGTCTTTCTCAAGCCTGATGCGACCGATGTGGCCGACATCAAGGTGATGAAAGCCGCGGATGTCGCGGGCAAGCCGGAGTTGCTAGCGGAAGGAATCGTCAGCCAAATTCAGGACGGCGGGTCGGCAAGCAAACTGTCGAACCTTGAAACGCTGGTGGCTGCCGACGCGAACGGTAATTTCATCTTTGGCAATGGCTGGGGAACGGTCTATTCCTATGGCCAGCAATACCTACCCAGTTTCTTAAAAGACGCCGACAGCACGCTCACCATCGATACCGCCACCATGGCGGATAACGGCCGGGATCTGACGCTGGATTTCCGCGCGGTGAGCAAGGAACTGAAATTTACCTTCATCGGTCACGAGTATTCCAATCAGCAATTGCTGCTCTCGGGGCAAACTGCACCGTTCACACTGAGCTTTTCCGACGCGGAAGTCTTCAAATTGGATTTCGGCACCACCACCGGTAAAGCAACGCTGAAACTCAATCCGTTAACCGGGCCGACGACCACACAACTGGTCACCGATGAAATCGAGATCAAAATCGGCTCCGACGCGACCGCCGCGAAGACCGCCACGAGAATTCAAGATGCAATCAACGGCAAGCTCACCAGCTTTTATCAAATCGGAAAAGAAACCGTATCGGTAACGACAGTTCCCGACGAAGACGGTGTTTATCTGGTCAGGTTTTTGGAGAAAGGCTACGTCTCGGGCCTGGCTAAAGGCACTTTGACTGGCGGTGCAACCCTGACGGTGTCCGCGCCGTTGGTGAAGGCCGAGCAGACGACCGAGTCCATAACATTTGGGGCAAGCGACAAGGAAACCGCCGAAAACATACAGAAGGCGCTCAATAAGCTTAAGTACGCCGCTTTCTCCAATGTTCAGGAACCCACCACGCCCGATCCGCTGAAAGTGAAAGTGGCGGTTGGCAGTGGCGGCCCCAAGCAATTCGTTGTCACCTTCGATCAGGAAAATACCGAAGACGTCAAGGTGAAGCCTTTGAAGGCATCGGTTGGCATAGTCAAAGAACTCGAGACCACCAAATCCACCCGCCTGGAAATAGTCAAACCGGGCAAGCGCTCGAGCATCATCTCCGGCGCGTCGCCGGTAAACGACGTGCTCAACGCGATAGCGCCCACCGAAGTTGAATACAACAAGCTGGTGATCTCCCATGTGGGCGCCAATACCACCCTTTATGGCGGTGGCAATGCCAATACTTTCGCACTCACCAACGGCGCGCAATTTGCCGGCAACCTCATTGGCGGCACTGGCCTGAGACCACCCGATGCACTGAGCCTGGACACTATCACCGGCATGTTGGGGCTGCAATTTCCCCAGGTGGCGGTGACCAACACGGTAGATATCTCGGATAACAGTTTCAAATTTTTCCCCGCGGAAAACTGGTTACAGCCCTATGTACTCCTGGAGGCACTGCCGGGAGATGGGCAGATCAAGGCGCAGATCACCACGGTTGCATCGAGCGGCGAAGCTGCGCAGACAATTTATCTGCCCGGTGGGGCGAATGCCGGCACTTTCACGCTGACCTATGACGACAGTTCCAATACGCCCAAAACCACCGCGGCGATTAAGGTCGAGGCCAACCCAGATACCACGGCGGCCAATATCAAAGCGGCGCTGGAGGGCTTGCCGGGCGGAATAAAGGTAACCGTGGTGAAGCAGTCCACGGGAAATGCGTTCGATATTTCCTTCCAGAAAATATCCGCTACCAACGTCGTCAAATTGTTGGTGGCCGATGGCGCGCTGTTAATGAAAGAGTTGGTCTACGCCGATCTGGATATTGATCGGACCGTGGTGGGTACCGCGGGTACTGCTGGCACTAAGGCTACCCAGAAGCTGTATATCAATGGCGCCACCGGCGGAGAGTTCGCGCTGGTAGCCAAGGTTGCCACCACCACCGGCACCACGACAACGACGGCGAGCAAAACCACCGATCTGATCAAGATCGAAACGGACGCGACCAAAACCGCGGAAAACATCGCTGCGGCCTTGAACAGCGTCTACGGCAAGAACAAAACTTTGATCAATCCTGGTGCGGTAACCGTCGCGGTAACTGAGCCGGGCGTGTTCACCATTACCTGGATCGAAAACGGTGCGCAGGATAAGTTGACCCCCGCCGTGGTGCAATTGAAGACCAGCGTCAAAGCCGATCCGGTTTCCACGACGTCGATATACAAGAGCTTGGATGTGGCTGGCCTCGAGCGCAGCTATCAGAAGCTCTACCTTCCCGCGGGGGTTTTGTCGGGCGATGTCAAGCTGACTGTTGGCACCGCGCAGGTGACCATCACCACCACGCTAGCCGATACTGCGGCAACCTTGTTGACGCAGCTACAGACCAAGCTGCCAAGCGCGCAAGTGGCCGAAATTACCGGCGAAGGCACGGACCTCAAACCGTTCGTGCTGCGACTGGTGGCGGCCACCGGCATCTCCGCGATCGACCAGGCAAGCGTCAAATTCAACACGGACGCCAGTGTCGCACTGATTTCGACCACCACCGAAGGTGTTGACGCGGACAACACCAACAAGTTCAAACTCGAATTCAGTGGCGCTCAAGCCGGCGATAAATTTGTCCTCAGCTATACGCAAGGGACGACGCCAGCCAATGCGATCAATGATATTGCATGGGATGCGGACCCGGAAATACTGAAGCAAAACATTAGAGACCAATTTGAAACCGAAAAGACTTTGTTTGGTAATGATCTGCTGCGTGGCATTGAACTCGTGGCGGGCAGCACTGGCGATTACTTAATAACGCTTGCGGCGAGCGCCGATGCAACGTTGACACGTACGTTGCAGCGAGGCAGCACCGCAGTGGGAACGGCCACGGCGACGCGTATTGCGCAGATTGCCCCCGGCGTCCAACAAGTCCAGGAAATAAAACATAACGCCAACAACGGCACGTTTACCCTGACCATCGGTGAAGGTAACGATACCGTCACCACGGCGGCAATTGCGTTTGACGCTGACGCGGCCACGGTAAAACAAAAACTGGTCGATGCCCGCAATACCAACGCAGTTAAATTCGCCAAGTTCGAAATCGAAACGGTAGAGAAGGCGACCACTACCGATCCTTGGAAGATTACTTTCAAGGATGCTGCGGCGCGCGCGGAAATCACCGCGGATTTCTCCGGCCTCAAGTTTCAAGCCGATGCTAAAGCCATCATTCCCGCAGTAAAAGCAGCGAGCGGTCCAGCGCAGAATGAAGTTCGGACTCTCACCAGCAAGCTTCAGACGGGAAGTTTCACCCTCAGTTTCAACGGCAAAATCACCCCCTCATTGGCGGTATCGTCGACCGCGGCGCAAATCGAGAGCGCCTTGAATGCGCTAAATGCTGGCAGCGTCACGGTCGCCGACGCGACGGCCCCCGCGGGCAGTGTCAAAGCCTGGGCGATTACTTTCCTGCCCGCCAGTGGTGGCGCGACCGGTGAAGGCAAGGCACAGACGTTGACGGCGCTCACGCCGTATGACCTTTCGCAGAAAATACCTGGATTCGGACGTGTTATGCACGTCTCCAACCTGGTGTATGGGCCCGGTATCCAGGCGATTGGCGGCACCAACATCGGCGTGGCGGCGGTTCAGCAGGCTGCCAAGTATCACAGCGCGAGCGGCCTCTCCAACCTGCTCGGTCAGGACAGTTTTGAGATAGGTGGCGGTAAATCGCTGTTGGATAAGTTGCAGGACACCAAGGCCGTCAAGAAGATACAAGACAGTACGGCGTACAAAGCGCTCAATTTCTTCGCCACCAGCGACGCGTTTGGCAACATCGCCGGCAATCTCTCTAGCGAACTCAATTCCCTCTCCAAAGGTGCACTCGATCTATTGTCCTTGTCGTGGAATCCAGGCATTCATGCGTTAAGTGGATTCACCGGCGGCGATACCTATAAGTTTTCCGGCTTCTGGGGCGCGGGCATCGTGGTGGAAATGCCCGAGCCCAGCTACCTGGGTTTATCAAGCGGCTACGACACCTTGGATTTCTCCGGTGTCTCGTCGGATATGCAGATCGACGTCTGGGAAGTCACCACCGAGAATCACCACGAGCTAAGTTCCCTATTAAATTCTTACGCGGCGGGCAAGGGCATTGATGTGCCGGTGGTGTCGATTGGCACCAATTTCGTCATGGCGCGGGACAAATCGTTGAATCTCGCCTACGAGGTACTGAGTTCGTTTGGCGAAGATTGGCGGCGGAAGATCGAGGGAACGCTAGGTCTCTCGCCTGGTGAAGCCCCGCCGGTGGGCAGCATTGTGCTGGCCAACGATATCGAAAACATTGTTGGCGGTGGTGGCAACAATACCATTACGTTGCACGATGGCGCGCGCATCAAGGGCACCTTGAGCGCGGCCGGCAGTTTGTCGCTTGACTACTCCAAGTTTGGCGCGCCGCTGCAAAAGCAACTGCTAGCATTCGATAATCAAATCGGCAGCTTGGTCAATCCGCTCACGGGAAGTCTGCGTTTGAGCGTTGTCACCTCGAACAACACCGTCTACACCACCGCGCCCATCTCAATTACCGGCAGCGCCACCAACGATGCGGCGGCTATTCAAGCGGCGTTGAATGCTTCTACCGTGCTCGGCCCCAATTCGGTGACCGTGACCGCGCCGATGTTCGGCAAAGGCGGGCAGACCTTCGAGATTGTCTTCAATGGCCCAGGCGACTACCGCGTTGGCGTGGTCGCGCCGCTTGTCATTTTCGGCACCTCAGGATCATTCATCCTCACCGACCTTGAGCCCGACGAAGACGATGTCAATAGCACCGCCTCGCTGCCGTTCAATGCCGATGCGGCGAAGATTCAAGAAGCCTTGGAGAAATTCGGCAATATCGGCGTGGGCAATGTCAAGGTAAGCGGCACCGCCGGCAATTTCACCGTCACGCTTTTCAATCCCGCTACCGCGAAACTTTCAGTGGTAAAGAGCACCTCGCTCAACGACGCCACCATCGCGGCGGGCACGTTGACGCTCGCCGCGGCCCCGGCTGGCTCCGACTACATCATTACCGATGGCAATGCGGAAGCGACCATCAACAACAATGAGGCGGTGAAAAAATTAAAGGTCGATGGCGCCGACACCGACCGCTTCGTGTTGCGCGATGGCGCGAATGTGGCGAGTTTCCTGCGGAATGCGCCTGCGGCCACGATTCAAACGGCGCTGGAGGGTTTTGCCAGCATTGGCGGAGTCGGCAAAGTCACCGTGACCGGGTCGGACGGCGATTATCAGATTACCTATAACAGTCCGGTGGGCACGCCCAATCTGGTTGTCGCGACGCCCAACAAGGTAACCTTCGCGGCCAACGCGACCGCCGCGACGGTGCAGCGCGAGCTGGAAAAATTTATTGGTGTTGGGCCAGGGCGCGTCACCGTCAGTGGCAATCCGGGCGCCTACACCTTTGCGTTTAACGGGCTTACCTACAACCCCGTATTGCAACAGGTGCGCGGCACCAAGTTCTATATCACCGATGGCACCGAAGTCGCGCAATTGGAGGTGAGCGCCAAGGCGCCCGCTATACAAGCCGCGCTCGAAGCTTTCAAGAGCATCGGCGATGGCAATGTCAAAGTCACCGATGCGCCATCGGGCGCTTTCAATATTACTTTCGCCGTCAGTTCCGCCACGCCGCCGACGCTTTCCGTGATCAGCGGTACCGGTCTGGCTACGGGAACCTATGTCACCACCGATCAGGCGACTGGCAACCCTTCGGCATTTACCCTCGGTGGCGGAGTCAGTCTCACCAAGGTCACCGGCGCCCATGTCAATGGCTCCGCAACCAATGGATTCCAGGTAATTCCGCCTATCTTAATTCCCGGTTTAGGCGCATTGCCCAGCGTTACCTGGGACTTTGCCAGCGCCGACGGTGTGCAAGGTGGGCGGGCCGGCGGATTGACGAGTTTCATCGGCGCGTTCTCCTCGTCGGTCAATCAGTTCGAGCAAAATTTCGCCATTGCCAATCTCACCGACCTCACCGGTTCGACAGGCAACGATGTCATCGCGGGTGGCGGCAATGACGCTGTCTTCAATTTAAGTTCCGGCGGGCAAGATCAAGTCACCGGTGGTGGCGACAGCAATACGGTTACCTACAAAGACAGCACGATTGGCCGGGTATTCAATGTGGGTGGGCCGGCGGTGGTTACTACCGTGGTCGCGAATCAGGGCAAAGACCAGGTACAACTGCTGGATTTCGCCCGAGCGGTCAGCGGCACCATCCGTCTGGGTTGGGAGGTGGATCCTTCTTACAACACCAATCTCGCGGTGACCGGTGGCGTGACGCCAAGCACCCCCAACGCAAGGCAGCTTGCCAGTCCCGTTATTGTCTTTGATGCGGCCGACCCGGAAACCACGCGGCGCAATATCGAAGCGGCGTTGAACCAAATCGTTCTCACGCATACCAAATCCAACACCGGCGGCACGGAATATAAGCAGCCACTCTCCACCACCGTCACCCTGGGGCCAAGACAAAATACCTTCGAGGTGAAATTCAATACGGCGCTCACCTTCCCCCATATATTTACACCGACCACCTCGGGGAACGACAACCCTGGGCTGCACCAGTATCCCGAATTGGAAATATTGGATCAGGACGACTATGGCAATGGCGGGTTGGAATTTGCCGACGATGCGCAGGATGGCGGGGTGGTGTTCCTTGTGTCCGATGCCATTCAAAATCCAAGCCATGCGGTGGTGAGCGATACCGGTTTGACGCTCACGGTGGCCGGGACTTCAGGCAGTTTCACCCTGGGTACCAGCTCCACCAATAAAACCGCCGCACTGAACTTCAATGCGACCGCGGCCGAGATCCAAACCGCGCTTCAAGCGTTGCCCGGCATTGGCGCCGGTAAGGTGCTGGTTACCGCCACGTCAGGCGGTTTCACCATTTCGCCCGCCGGCACGCTTGCAGTGTTGCCGGCGTTGGAGGCCATTGCCACCTCGCCGGCCACGGCCACGCTTAGCATACAAAAAACGTTGATTATCGATGCCGATGGTGGCTTGTTTACGCTGTCGAACAATACCGCGACGCCGCAAACCACCAATGCGCTTTCCTACGCGGCCTCGGCGAGCACCATTCAAACCGCGCTGCGCGGCATCGGGCTGGGCGGTGAGGTTCGGGTTAGCGAAGGGTCGGCGCAAGGGCGGGCGATCGCACGCATCGACAATGAAAATCCCTCCAAACCGGCTTTGACCATCGCGGGAACGGCGGGAAGTTTCGTCATTTCCGATGGCGACGACTATGTTGCCCTGACGGCTACCGCCAGCGCGGACAACATTCGCGCCGCGCTGGGAGGTTTCAAATCCATCGGTGGCGCCGAGCATGTGAAGGTGACGGGCGAGGCCGGTGTATTCGAAATCGAATTCGTCGACGTCGATGCGGAACCTTCGCTTGTCATACCGCTCTCCAGAGTGCTGCAAATTTCCCTCACCGGGGGAACGTCTAATCCCAACTTGGTAGTCAATAAAGGCACCAGCGCCGCGTTTGATTCGGTAAAGCTTCTCACGACGACCGGTGGCAGCAGCAGTAATTATTTTGTAATCCGCGATGGCACCGATACCGCAGCCTTCAAAGGCGATATCAATGACCCAACGGCAATCGAAGCCGCCAATGCCAAGGCGGTTCAGGCGGCCTTGGAACTCCTGCCAGGTATAGGGAAGAACAATGTCACCGTAACGCCTGGCAGCACGGCCGGGGTATTCAATATTGCCGCGGCGGGAGCGCTCTCACAGTTGCCCGCATTGAGCAGCGCTTCGGCGGGAGTCAGCTTTAACACCGCCGGCACGGTTTTGACCGTGAGTGGGGCAACCGAAGCTTATAAACTCAACTCGATCGGTATCAGTAGCGCCTTGTCGTTCAATGCTAACGCCGCCGCGATTCAAACCGCGCTGGAAGCAACGCCAGGCGTTGGCGTGGGCAATATCGTCGTTACCGCTGGATCGACGGCAGGGACGTTCGATATCGCTGCGGCAGGATGGTTCGACGAATTGCCGGAATTGGCCATAGACAGCGGCAATACCCTCGCAAGTCTAAGCACCAATGGAAAAGTTCTCACTGTCACCGGCACCAGCGGCAACTTCACTCTGAGCGCAAAAAGCAGCACGGCGAAAATCGCGCTCAATGCCAAAGTTGCCGAGCTGCAAGCGGCGTTGGAAAAATTCAAGAGCATTGGCACGGGTAATGTTACGGTCGCCAAAACCACCGGCGGACTGGAAATCAGTTTCCAAAACCCCGATGGCAAACCGGCATTGAGTCTGGCCGGTACTAGCGCCGCGACGCTCAGCGGCACGGGAGCCACTAAGACACTGACGGTTCCACAGGCGACAGGCGACGGTGCGCCGGTTGGATTCGGCGAAGCCACCTATGTGATTGGCGATGGCACCGAAACCGTCGTGCTTTCCTGGAATGCAGATGCTGCGTTTATTCGCGCCGCGCTGGCGGCGTTCGAGAGTATTGGTGGTGTTGCCAATGTGAACGTTACCGGTAATGCCGGCAGCTACCAGATCGTATTGTCGGGCTCTGCCGCGACCGTGGCCTTAACCATTGGTGATCGTGTCACGGCGACCCTGGCTGATTCCACAACCACACGGCAACTCGCCGTGACGGGTTCCGGGATTGATAGCTACGAGATAAGCGCTGGCACCGATAAGTACAAGTTCTTATGGAATGCCACCGCCGCGACCATCCAGACCCAATTGAGAAATTTCGCGGGGCTGACCGGCGTGACGGTTGCCGGCAGCGACGGAAATTGGCAAATTTCTCAGGCGAGTAGCACGCCTGTCCTAAGCGTTACGCCGATTGGTATCGCGATTAAGAATAGCGCAGGGGCCACGCTGAGCACCGCGGGCAAGCTGGAGAAAACGCGCATCGCGCCCGCCGACTTGGACTCGGGCGTCGGCCGCACTACCGCGATCGAAGATATCCAGGCGTTCGAAGGCAGCCAAGGCAATGACTTGTTCTACGGCAGCGCCGGCTCGGAAACTTTCGTATTCCACGATGACTGGGGCAAGGACATCATTGTTGGCGGCATCGGCGGTTTTGGCACGGCAGGGCTGGATAAACTGGATTTCAGCAAGGTCCGCAGCAAAGTCAATGTGGTGCTTGGCGATAACCTGATCTATGCCTGGTCCGGTGGAACCCAAGACAACCCCACCAACAGCGTTATCGCCTACGGCACTTTCGAGAAGCCCTACGAAGCGCTCTCCGATGGCGAGAAAATCGCGAAACGGCTGAAAGACGCCTGGGATAAAACGTCCTCATCGATCAACAGTTACTGGACCGGTGGCGATGTCACCACCACGCCAGGCACCACGCTGGTTGGCACCAATTTCTCCGTTTCCCCGCAGACGCCCATCGCGGCGAATTTCACCGCCGCATTGGATGCGTGGAAAACGGTGCTCGGTAGCGACTCCGCGCTCCTGGAGGGCATCCAGAACATTCGCATCGACGTTGTCGATCTGGGCGCGGTGGCGGGGCTCGCCAATGCATCCGGCTACCTAGCCAGAACATACGTTGACAGTAGCGGCGCCACGCCAACCCTCACCATTCAAATCGACAACAACGCGGCGGGTTATGGCTGGCATACCAGCACTACGTCTACCCCAACCGCGGGAACAATCGATTTGGTGACGGTGCTCGCGCACGAAATTGGCCATTTGCTTGGCGCCGAGCACGAATCGGGCACGAGCAATGTTCTCAGTGGAACGCTGGCTGCAGGAGTTCGCAATCTGCCCACGGCCGCGGACAACAAGTCCGATGTGCTGGCGGTGGCCAAGAATCAACTTGGCGCGGGGCTGGAGAATTTTGGCACCTGGTCTGCCAAGCTAGGCACCTCGGTTGGCGACTACTTGAACAACGCGGGCAAGCTGCCGTTCTCAACCAAAACCATCGGTAACCTGCTTGGTCTGGATGTGGTGGCCTACAGCCTGGGCGATACCGTGAGCGATGGCGTCGATTCCCTGGCGCACGGCATCATGGCCTACCTTAACGATCCCACGGTGGTTGCACCCACCTCGGCGGGCTTGATTGCGGCTATCAATGCCAACAGCACGCTTAGCCAAAAAATCACACTAAACGCCACTGAATCCAACACGCTCACGGAATTCAATGCCTCCCTGATTGTGGGCAGCTACAGCAAAGACCTCGATATCAGCTTGGATAGCCTATCGCTGGATTTCTTGAACGACCTGGGCTTGCCTTCGATTGATCTGGGTTTCAGCATTGATCAGTCGCACCCGTTGAATTTCAACGCGCAGTTGATTCTCAATTTCGATTTCGGTTTGGATTCGGCTGGCAAGTTTTTCGTTGGTGATCCGTCGCTCAACGCGTCGGTGTCATTTGGCGACAGGCCGCTGGATGTTGCCAGTATGAGCAACGACGAGATCAACGACACCACCGACATCGTTCTTTCTGGCAACCACGTTTCTGGCACGCAGGTGGGCAATGTCAATTTTGCCGCCGAGGATCGTTTCTACTTGACTGGGGTACCCGAAGAAGGCGTGCATCAGGTGGTCACGGCCACTTTCGATGCGGCCACCAACAGCACCAAACTCAAAGTAGCGGGGATTGTGCCCATCGCCGAATCGGGCGGCGTGGTGCGCAAGGCATTCGATTTGAGCGCGTCGCTCGGGCCACTAGCCATCGGTATCGAGGACGGTGTCACCTGGTTACATGCCGATGCCAGTATTGGCGTGTCGGGCCGACTAGCCATCGACACCATGACCGGCGACACCAATGGGGAGATTTTTGGCTTTCCTTCCCTCAATGGCGGTATCGAATACGAGGTGATTCTGCCTATCGTGCCGCAAGGCGCCCTGGCCGGTCTCTCGGGGGGCAGCGCGCTAATTACCGCAAGCAGCGGTTTGACGCCAGCCGATGCGTCCCTGGCACAGGTGTTGGCTAATATCCCCAACACCATCAAGTTATCCGGGTTCGATGATTTGTTCCGCTTCAAGGGCGTGTCCCTTGACATGATTCTCACCGCGCTCAATGCGGGGCTGGATTCGCTGGTGGGCGAATCGCCGGTGAACGAAGTGCAACGCATCGCGTACTCGGGCAACTCGCCCTTTACCTTGACCTTCGATGGCATCAGCACCGCCAGCATCGCGGTGGGCAACAGCACCGGTGCCACCGCGGCCAACATCAAAGCGGCTTTGGAAGCTTTGTCTAATGTCGACACTGTGTCGGTGACGTGGAACGCCGCCCAAACAGGTTGGGATGTGGTTTTCCTCGCGGCTGGCGGTGGCAATTTCAATGTTGCCTCGATGAGCAGCCTGACCGGTGGCGTGAGCATCACCGACGTCACACAAGGTCACGATGCCACCGGCAAGTTGTATTCGAAACTGCCTTTGATCAACAAGAGCGCGGCGCAGTTGTTTGGCAATAGCGGCGTCGATTTCATCACCGAAGTGCGCGACGCGTTCAAGAAGGCGACGGCTGCGGTCACGCATTTGGATGAGCTGGAAACCGCGATCAATACCGAGCTGGTGGCGATTTTCCAGAGCTACGGCCTGGTATCGCCAAAGCCGGTGACGCTGCAATACAAGAATTCGGTGTTCTATTTCAATCTCGATCTTGGTCTGGAATACAACACCCAAATTCCCATAAACCTAAGTCTCAAAGACCTTGACCCGACTCTGGCCAGTATTGGCGATGCGTTGGGCCTTACTTTCGAAGCGGGCGGCGATCTCGATTTGACCGCCCGAGTAGATCTCGATTTTGGCGTCGGCTTCGACCTGCGCGACATCACCCAACCGGATTTGTATTTCGAGGACAGCACCGGACTGGAATTGAGCCTGGATATTCACAACACCTCACCGATCACCTTGAAGGCGTTTGTCGATGTGCCGGTATTGGGCAAGATCGGCATACAGGCGATCGATGGTTCGGCCAGCCTGAACCTGGCGATGGGCTTTGGTCTGCGCCCGGATGGCGACGATGGCCGGTATAACTTTGGCGAGCTGAAAAACGCCTTTGAAGTGTATTTCCGCGGCGATGCGCAACTTGATCTGCCGCTGTACTTCCCCACCGCCTCGCTGCCTATGGGTGGCACCACGCGCGATCTGAACGCTGACGGCTATGGCGACAACGTGCTGCATGTGGGTGGGCAATTGGATGCCACCTTGGGCCAAGGTATCTCCACCAACTTGGATGTGATTATTCCATCGTTGGTGCCCAGCATCGATATATTTGCATTGTTGAACGATCCGGAAACGATGCTCAAGGGCATCGATGGCATGTTCACCGGCATCAAAGATGGCTTGAATTCCAAGTTCGCGTCTCTGGCATTGCCGTTAGTGGGCGATAAGCTTAAAACCGCGGCCAATTTTGTCGACAAACTACGCGATTCCTTGCTGGGTGTTAAAACCGGGCAGGGCAGTACTTCGGTTACCGCGATTAGCCGCTACGATTCTGGCAGTCTGGGCTATATCCTCGCCGACGCCGTGGCGAAGAATAACGACGCTAACACCAGCAACGATGTCACAGTATCTGACCTCTTAGTTGATGCGGTAGCCGGTGCGCTCTACGAGAAGTTGGGTAAGCCTGGGTTGAATGTGCTTCGTGTGACGCAAACCGATTCCAAAGGCCGGCCGGTATTCGATTCGGCCACCGGCTCGCCCAAGTTGCTGGAAGTCACCTCGGCTGACCAAGTGCAAATCAGCATTGATGGCACCGGCCTCAAGTTCAACGTCACGTTGGGCGATAGCATCCTTAAATACATATTCCCCAACGACAACGATGGCACGTTGGAGTTCCTGGAATACAACCCGATCAAAGACGCGGTTTCGATCCCGATCGATTTTTCCGCGGCTATTCCCGGCTTGTCTCTCAAGACCGGCCCCGACGACACCATCGACCTGCGCTTTAACTACGTATTGGGCCTGGGCTTTGGCTTGAGCAAGGCGGATGGTTTTTACCTCGATACCAGTGGCGTCACCGAGTCGGGCGATGAATTGCAAATCGACCTGACGGCCACGCTTTCAGCCGGAGCGTCGCTCTCGGCCACGGTGATTGTGCTGCAAGGCTTGCTGCAAGATGTGGATGACGGACGGCCCAGCGGTTTATATGGGCAGTTCTCGGTTGACCTGCGGGATTCCGGCGGCAATGGCCGCTACACGGTATTTAAACCCTCTTTCCTTGGTTCACCGATCTCCGAGACGCTCTCGGTAATCGCCGAGTTGAGCGCCGTAGCGGATGTGGACATTAAGGCCACGCTGGCGGTGGAGCCCATCGATGCCAGCGGCGATCACACCTTCTCGTTCCCCAATATCTACACCACGCTGCATTACGACCAGGTGTTCGCCAAGGCAACGTTTGGCACCGGCGGATCGTCGTCAAGTTTTGGCGGCAAACCGATTATCGTTTTCGAAGCTGTCACCCTCGACTTAGGACAGTTCATCACCGGGTTCATCGCGCCCATTGTCGAAAAAGTACATAGCGTCACCAAACCGTTGGAGCCGCTGGCCGAGATGCTGACCGCCGAAATTCCGTTGCTCGCGGAATTGAAAGCGCAGCAAAGAAGCTTGCTCGATATCGCCGGGACCCTACTTGGTCAAACCAAGTATGCGTCGGTGGTGAAGGCGGTAAGGGCGATTATCCAGGTGATTGAATTGGTGAAGACGGTGGACGCCTTCCTGCAGTCCGGCGAAGGCAATTTGAAAATCAATTTTGGCGATTTTGTGGTTGGCGGTGATGCGCGCAGCGCGAATAACGCTCAAGCTGTGCCAACCAACACCCCAACCAACATGAACGCCAACGCGCAGGTGCCTGCGGGTGCGGCGAAAAACGTGGTCAGCAAACTGGGCACAACCCCCGGTGCTTGGCGCTTCCCCTTGCTCACCAGTCCGGCCGCTATGTTCGGTTTGCTCATGGGCAAGGAGGTCACGCTATTTGAATACGACCTACCATCGCTTGATCTGCAATTCCTCTACGAGCAGTCATTTCCGATCTTTCCGGGTTTAAATGCCAAGCTAGGTGGGGAGGTTCGCGCCACTACCAATATCAGTTTTGGGCTAACCACGCGTGGCTTCCTGGAATTCCAGGCAAGCAACTACGACCCGAGCAAAATACCGCTCATCTTCCTGCACGGGTTTTATCTCTCCGACCACGGTATCGAAAAATCGGGTAATGACGCGCCCGAAGCGACCGTCACGGCGCGCATCACCGCCGGCGCCAGCGTGGGCATTGGCGGCCTGATCGAAGTGGGCGTCGAGGGCTACATCCAGGCGCAAGTTCGCTTCGACTTGAAAGACGACCCCAACGAAGGCACCGGCATCTACATCAACAACGATGTCAAGCAGGGCTACGCCATTCCGCCGGTGTATGACGGAAAAATATACCTGGACGAACTGGTCAACGATCTGGATTGTATTTTCAACATTTACGGCGATCTCACCGTTGGCCTGGACGCGTATTTCTGGGTGGGTGTGAAAATCTTCGGCGCGAAAATCACCATCTTTAGCGCGCGGCATACCTTCTTTACGGCGACGTTGTACGACTTTGCCTACGAATGTATTGACGAAATGCCGATATTGGCAACCCTTGCCAATGGCACGTTGAACCTACAGCTTGCCGCGCAAAACAACGACGGCGTGCTAAAGGGCGACAGGTTCATGGTTACCGAAGCCATGTTGCCGGTGAACGGCGTGGATACGGCGTTCGTCAAGGTGAGCGCGCGCGGGTCAAGCAACTATTTCCGCAAGACCGATGTCTCCACCATTACCACCGCAGGTACGGCTTACGACGACGAAATCATTATTGATGGCACCATCGCCGCCAATATCGATCTGCACGGTGGCGCTGGCAACGACCGCTTGCTGGTGAGCTCCAGCGCGGCCACGCAAAGCTACACCCGCAAACTGTGGGGTGATGGCGGCAAGGACGTATTGATCGGCGGCGATTTCGCCGATGAGCTGCGTGGCGGCGAAGGTAACGACTCCTTGTACGGCATGAAGGCCAACGATGTTCTGTTTGGCGATGGCGGCGATGACGTGTTGGTTGGCGCTCAAGGCGAGGACATCATCTGGGGCGGCGCCGGTAACGATCAATTATTTGGCGACGATGGTAACGATATTCTCAACGCCGAGGCAGGCAACGACACGCTGTATGGCGGACAGGGCAATGACCGGTTGCGCGGTGGCAACGATGACGACACCTTGTTTGGCGAGGATGGCGACGATTCACTCTACGGGGATGCTGGTGTCGACGCATTGACCGGTGCGAAAGGTATCGATTACTTATTGGGTGGCACCGGTATTGACCGGATTATCTGGACGGCCGGTGACCAGGCGGATGCCTTCATCGATGGTGGCGATGCCGGTGGCAGTGGCACGCGCGAGCGCGATGTGTTCGAAATCACCGCTTCGGCGCTTTCCGACAACGTAATTTTCTCGGCCGTAACCGTCACCACGAGCATTGCCGATCCCAACACCAGTGGTACCACGCTGACCCGCACCGCCACGGCGGTCGAGGCAAGTATCAATGGCATTCTGCTCAAAGCCACCGACATCGAGAGCATCGATTTCAAAGCGGGCGCGGGCGCCGACAACGTCACCGTCAACGATTTGAAGGGCTCCTTGATCGCCGATATGAGTTTTGATGTCGGTGTCTCCTCCGGAACCACGCAACGGGTGGAACAGGCGACCAATCCCATACTGGTGCAACCGGCGGTTGTTTCAGGCGCGCTCAGATTCGACCTGCGCGGCCCCGTTACTACGGGCGATGTATGGAGCCTGGCCCTGGGGCAAACGAGTTATACCTATACCGTCTTATCCACCGATACGACGCTAGCTCACGTGGCAACGGGGCTGCAAAACGCCATCGACGCTGGGCTGCTCTACGACGCAACGGCGTCCGGACTAAGTGTGTTCTTGGTGAAACGCACTGCGGCGGCAACGCTGACCACCGCGCTGGTTGGCAAGCAACTTGCTGTCACCGGAACCTCCGGTTTCTATCGGTTGACCGATGGCACGGCATCGGCCGAACTCGCCTGGAACGCGGATGCCGCCACCATCCAGGCGGCGCTGGAATCGTTTGCCAGTATCGGCGCCGGGCACGTAACCGTATCGTCTACCAAGCTCATCACCCTGTCCGGCGTATCAACGGTGTTGAGCGTGGGCGCGCCGTTAGCACTGAGCGATCGCGACACCTCGGGTACTTCCATTTCCATGAAGGATGCGCAGGGTCTCGCGCGCACCGAATTGGCTTATCAGCCGGCCACCGATGCCAATGGCAGCAAACGTATCGCCGCCAGCACATTTAGTGGAACCGAAGACGTGGCGCAAAGGATCGAGCAATCATCCGAAGTCACGTTGTCTGGGGTTGTGACCGCCGGCAATCGTTGGCAGATTGGCGTAGACGGGCAGAAGTATTTTGTCGATGCGGGCACCGGAACCAACACCACCTTGAATGGTATCGCCACCTCGCTTGCCGCGAAAATCAACGCCAGCGCCACTCCCTACAAGGCGGTTGCCGACGGCGCCAAAATCACCATTTCGACGAAGATCGGTGGACGCAGTTTCTATCTCACCGAAGCGGCGGTGTACGAATCGGGCATTACCGATGCCGCGCGGGTCAACAATGCGCGCATGGCGAGCACGCCTGCCGAAGTATTGCAGCAGTTCTGGACTACCAGCACGGCCACGTTGACCGGCGCCGCGCCTACCGATAGCGTTTCCACCTGGCGGGTAACACTGGGTGAGCAGGAATTCTCCTATCAGGCAGTGGCTGGCGCATCGCTAGCGACTATCGCGGCTGCGTTGCGCACCGCGGTTGATGCGCATGCCGATTTTGTCGCCACGGGCAGCGGTGCCGCGATCACAGTCAGCCGTGCCGATGGAGCCACTTTCACGGTGGAGGTGACCAAGTCCTATCTGGTGCCGATGATGATCACCATCGATGTGCCATTCTCAGGGCACGATGCCGCCAACGACGTGATCACCTTCAACGGTGGGCAAAACACGGTGTTTGGTAATCACACCAACGATGCCGACAGTTTCACTGTGACCACGCAATCGGGATCCGTGCTGGTCGCCGAAGTGGGCGGACCGAATGTGACACTCACCAACATGGTGCGCACCACCACCGCGTTGGCAACTGGCAATGGCGAGCCGGTATTCGGTTCGACTGATCGAATCTACATTTTAGGTGGAGCCGGCAACGACAGTCTCAACGCCTCGGGCGTTATTCAAAACCTGGCTGCCATACAACTCAAGGGCGAGGCCGGAAACGACCAGTTGACCGGCTCGGTATATGCCGATGTGCTCGATGGTGGATTGGGGGATGACAATTTCCGTGGCTCGAACGGCGTGGATATTTTCTTCGACGCGGGCGGCAGCGACACGCTTTCCGAGAGTTTCGACCTAGATATGTCTCTGTACGGCAATACCTTTGTCAC
>JBJXEY010000484.1:0-8303 GCA_046153355.1 Burkholderiales bacterium | reverse complement strand
GTGGAGAACCGCGTCGGCGCGGGAGGCATCATCGCCTCGGATGCCGTGGCCCGCGCCACACCGGATGGCTACACCATTTTGTTTTCCCCCAGTGGCGTGATGGTGATTAATCCAACGATGGTGAAGTCGTTGCCATTCTCCCCGACTAAAGATTTCGCCCCAATTGCGTTGGTGGCAACCTTCCCACTAATTGTTTCGGTGAACGCCAATTTGCCGGTGAAGACGGTTGCCGACCTGGTTGCTTGGTTGAAAGCCAATCCCGGTAAAAGCAATTGCGGCGGCTCGGGGCCAACCTTTCAACTCGCGGTGAACCTGCTCACCAGCAAAACCGGCACCGAATGCACCTTCATTACTTACAAATCCAGCAATGAAGTGGCGCAGGCCTTGATGACCGGCGATTTGCATTTCACCCTGGTCGACACCGGCCCGGTGTTCCCGGCCCTGCAGGGCGGCAAAGTGCGTGCGTTGGCCGTCACCACGCCGCAACGCGATCCGGCAGTGCCCAACATCCCCACCGTTGGCGAAGCAGGCTTCCCCGAATTGGATATGCGCTTTTGGATGGGTCTATTCGCCCCCGCTGCTACGCCAACCGCAATCGTTAAACGCCTGGAAGCCGAGACGCAAAAAATCGTCAAGCTGCCCGATGTGGTCAAGGCAATTCATGCCAAACAAGCCGCTCCCGCTGATATGAATGGCGAGCAATTGGCGAAATTTATCGCCGTGGAAATCGAGCGTTACGACGCGGTGAGGAAGGCGGCAAAGATTCCGCAGGTGGACTAGTTAAGCGCTTTCGCGGTGCGTTCAATCCAATCGGCGAGATCCATTACCGCTTGTTGCGTCGCAAAGATTTGTGGATGCGCCGCGATAATTTTTTGCGACACTTCCTCGCGCTTTTGTTTATTCGCCGCCAGCTCCAGCGCAAGTTCCACGTAGTGCTCGCGATCACGCGCCACGCAGTCGGTGACGCCTGCTTGGGCGTAGATCCCCGCGGTCATGCGGCCGCGAAAAAACTCTCCAGGCAAAGTCACCACGGGCAGTCCCAACGATAGTTCGATATAGGTGGTGACGCCCCCGGAGAAATGAAACGGGTCGAGCAGGCAATCGGCGGCCAGAAGCAGGTTGAGAAAGATTTCCGTCGGAGCCAACGGCTGAAACACGATACGCGTGGCGACATCGGGCATGACGGCGTGAAAGCGCGCTTCCAGAGTTTCTCGCCACCAAGGTTTCTTTGGATCTTCAAACAGAAAAATTTCGCCATTGGTGTCGCCACGCAGAATTTGCGCCATCGCCCAATCGAAATCCGGGTGAAATTTTTGCAACAGCATCGGGCACATGTAGTAACGGCGATCCGGCGCCAAGCCTAGCTCGGCCCTCGTGAAATGCCGCCGCGGTGCTTCGGTCTTGCGCACATACACGGGAATGCGCGGCAGGCGCACCAGGCGCTCGCTATAGTGAGCTTGAGCACCCTCACCATCCTGATACACATTGCTGATGAAAAAATCGATGCTTGGCACGCCCGAGGTGCACGGATGCCCAACCAGCAGAGTCTGGATTGGCGCGAGGCGGCTAAATGACAGGCAATACATAGGGCGGCTGAGGGCAACATCGGTGTAGATCAACATGTCCAGTTGCGCGGTCTCGATTTGTTTGCGTGCCACATCGAGGTTGGTCTCAAGGACATGGTGCTCTCCGTGTTGTTGCGCGGCAAGCAGCAGGTCCTCATCCACCTCAGAATCGGTAAACAACACCGTCTCGAAGCGCCCTGATTCGATCAGCATGCGCACCAGATCGCGATACCAGGCACCCACGGAGTGACCGCGAAGGAACGCTGAAACAAATCCGATACGCGGCTTCCTATCCTTGATATGGGTGACGCTTGCCACACGTTCGGCGACGTACCCCAACTGCGGACAACTCGCGAGCAGCATGTTCGCGAAGCGCGTGTTGAGTTCGCGGTCGTTGCGGGCTTGGAAGCACATGTAAAAAAGCGTGCCATCGACCGCGCGTGCGGGATCGGCAAGCAACGGTGGGTCGGCGATGAGATCATCAAGTTCCCGTTCGAATCGACCACGCGATTGCATCAATTCCTCGGCGGAAGAAAATACCTGCGGTACGGTAAACACCAGTCGATTAACGCGCAGGGCGCCGCGTTCACCAGGGCCTGCGCGCTCGATGGCCATATCCAGCCAGTAACGCGCCGCGCGCACATCGCCCCAGTAATAGCCGGAAATGCCGAGCATTTCCAGCGGCCCCGAACTCTCGGGCATCAACCGGTGCGCTAGGGTGAGGCAACGCATGGCCTCCTCGACGTGGCGGCCGCGCAGGTATTCGCGACCCCGTCGATGAAAATGCTCGCCTACGCTTGCTTCGGCATCCACCCGCTCTTCGGCTTGGCGGGCGCGGGCAAACGCGGCCTGCGCGCCGGCCTCGTTGCCTTCGCGAGCGAGAACCGCGCCCAGGAGCGCATGCCCTAAGGCCTCTCTGGGCGAGATATCGATTGCTTTTTGCAAATAGCGTCTTGCCGCCCACCATTTTCCAACATTTGCTTCAACAATTGCACGGCTAATGTCCTTTTCCAAATGCATTCCATTTAAATTTGGAATATCACCCGAGGTGAAGAACTCCACCTGCGCCGCCGCTTGCGCGGGATTCCCGCGCCACAACCGGCCAATCAGGCTGGCAAGCATGTTCTAGAACTGATCCTCATCCAGCGTGAGCGCCGCGCCGGCGCCTTCGCAGGCCGCGTGCGCCAAGGCTGGCGCACCCGAGAGCATTTGATCGGCGAAAAATCGCGCGGTGACGATTTTCGCCCGCATGAAACGCGCGCTGCCCTCGCCGCGATCCAGACACGCTCGCGCCGCCAACGCGGCTCGCGACATTTGCCACCCGGCACAGACGCGCCCCATCAAATCCAGGAACGGCACTGAACCCGCCAACACTTCCTTGGGGTGGTCGCGATAGTTCGCCGCCACATAGACCCCAGCCTTGCGTAGCGCCTCGATGCCCTCGCCAAGAATTCGCGCCATCAGCGCGAAATCCTCGCCCTTGGTTTTCGCCAATTGCTTCTGGCAGGAAACCATGTCGGTGATCAGTTCGATGAGCGCGGCGCCCTGATCCTTCGCAACCTTACGCCCCACGAGATCAGCGGCCTGAATACCGGTGGTGCCTTCGAAGATACTGGTGATGCGCGCATCGCGTAGATCCTGCGCGGCGCCGGTCTCCTCAATATATCCCCAGCCGCCGTGAATTTGAATCCCGAGTGACGCCACTTCAATGCCACCCTCGGTGCACCAGGCCTTGGCCACCGGGGTCAAAAGATCAACGCGGCGCTGCGCGCGGGCGCGCTCGGTGTCATCCGGATGTCCCGCCACGCAGTCGTGTTCAAATGCTAAGGCGTAACACAGCGCGCGCATCGCCTCGGTTTTCGCCTTCATCGTCATTAGCATGCGGCGCACATCGCCGTGGCGGATGATGGTCACCCCTTCCCCACCTCCGGTCACATCGCGGCCTTGAATACGCTGCCTCGCATAGGCCAGGGCGCGTTGATAGGCGCGCTCGCCCAAGGCCGGTCCCTGCAACGCGCAGGAAAAACGCGCCGCATTCATCATGTGAAACATGACCTCCAGCCCACGGTTGGGTTCGCCTACCAGATAGGCGGTCGCACCGCCCTTGTCTCCCCAGGCCATCACACAGGTCGGGCTCGCATGCAGGCCCATCTTGTGTTCGATGGACACGCAGCGAATATCGTTTTGCTCGCCTGGTTTTCCGTTTGCATCGGGAATGAATTTGGGCGCAAGGAACAACGACAGCCCTTTGGTTCCCGGCGGCGCGCCCACGATGCGCGCGAGGATCAGATGCACGATATTGGCCGACATATCGTGCTCGCCAAAACTAATAAACATTTTGTTGCCGATGATGCGGTAACTGCCGTCGGCCTGCGGTTCGGCACGAGTGCGAATAGCGGAGAGATCCGAGCCCGCCTGCGGTTCGGTGAGATTCATGGTGCCGCTCCACTCGCCGGTCACCAGTTTGGGCAGGTACACGCGTTGCAACGCATCCGTTCCCGCCAGCGACAACGCTTGAATGGCGCCTTCGTTCAGCGCAAACGACATGGTGAACGCCATATTTGCCGAGGCCCACATTTCCGACACCGCCGCACCCAGAGTCTTGGGCAAACCCTGTCCGCCCAGCGCCGTGTCGCATTCCAGGGCCACCCATCCGCCTGCGACCAGTTGCGCGTAGGCTTCTTTAAATCCTGGTGAGGTGATGACTTTGCCGTTGTCGAACCGAGCGCCTTGCCGGTCGCCGATACTGTTTAACGGGGCCAGTACTTCTCCGGCAAATTTCGCCGCTTCTTCCAGCACCGTATCAGCCGAATCCAAGGTGAAGTCCTTGTGAGCGGGAAATTCCGTCAACCGATCCACGCCTGCCACGTAGCGCATGGCGAAACGCATATCGGTGAGCGGTGCGAGGTAATCACTCATGAGCGAACGCTCCCAGTGCTGCGGTAGGATTCATGGTCGCGGTGCGCCTAAACAAGGCGATGGGTACTTGGTTGGCATGCGGCGATTGTAGAATGAATGCAATCAGCGAAATCGGTGATGAACCAAAATACCAATAATTCGATTCGGCTACGCAAGATATCGCTTGCCCCTCGGGAAACCATAGCGCGGTATGGCGAAGATGGCGTCGTGTATCTCACCTCGCCGCAAGCGCTGGGTCCTTACCCACGTGCCATCACCGAACGCCTGGCACATTGGGCAGCGCACGCGCCCGAGCGTGTGCTGGTGGCCGAACGCGATGCCAATGACAACTGGCGCGAACTGCGCTTTGGCGTGGCTTACCGTCGTGCATGTCGTATTGCGCAGGGCCTGCTCAATCGCGGCCTCGGCGTGGAGCGGCCAGTCGCCATCCTTTCGGAGAATAGCGTCGATCAGGCGCTGTTGGGCTTGGCTTCGATGCATGTGGGCATTCCGTTCGCGCCGATTTCGCCCGCTTATTCGCTGGTATCAACTGATTTTGGCAAACTTAAATTCGCGCTTTCGCTCTTGAAACCTGGCTTGGTCTATGTGGCGGACGGTGTGCGCTTTGCCAAAGCCATTGCGGCAGCGCTGCCACCGGGTTGCGAGTTGGTCGTATCGCAAAATCCTGCGCCAGGGCAAAACGCCACCTTATTCGATGCATTGGAGAGCGCTGTCACGGAGGATGTGGCGCGCGCACATGCCGCCATCGGCCCAGACACCATCGCAAAATTTTTGTTCACCTCCGGCTCCACCGGCAACCCCAAGGCAGTGATCAATACGCAACGCATGTTGTGCTGCAATCAGCAAATGATTCTGCAAGCGCTGCCGTTTCTCGGCGAGGCGCCGCCGGTGCTGATCGAATGGTCACCCTGGCATCACACCGCCGCGGGCAACCACCAATTTGGTTTGGTGCTGTACAACGGGGGCTCCTACTACATCGACGATGGCAGGCCGGTACCCGGTTTAATCGAAAAGACGGTGCGCAACCTACGCGATATCGCACCGACGTTTTATTTCAATGTGCCCAAGGGTTTCGAGGAGTTGCTCCCCTGGCTGCGGCGCGAGCCAGCCTTGCGCGATAAATTTTTCAGCCGCTTGAGCGCCATGCTGTACGCCGGCGCTGGCATGTCGCAGCACATATGGAGTGGCTTGGCGCAAATTGCCCATGAAACCTGCGGCGAACGAATCCTCATCATTTCCGGCCTGGGCTCCACCGAAACCGCGCCCTCGGCTTTATATGGCAATTGGGATACCGGCCAATCCGGCGTGGTGGGCCTGCCACTGCCGGGAGTAGAGACCAAGCTCATACCTAATGGCGACAAAACCGAGATACGTTTTCGCGGCCCGAGCATCACGCCTGGCTACTGGCGGCAGGATGAACTTACCCGCGCGGCGTTCGATGAGGAAGGGTTTTACAAAATCGGCGATGCAGTGAAATTTGTCGACGCAGCCGACCCGCAGCAAGGCTTGATTTTTGATGGCCGCGTCGCCGAGGACTTCAAGCTTGCCAGCGCCACCTGGGTGGATGTCGCGGGCCTGCGCGCGAAATTGATTCTGCGAGGAGCGCCATTCATACAAGACGTGGTGATCGCAGGTCACGACCGCGATTTCATCGGCGCGTTGATCTTTCCCCATGTCAACGTCTGCCGCGAACTGTGCAAGGACGTGGCCTCCGATGCGAGCGCCACGCAAGTACTCGTGCATGAAGCGGTACGAAAACACTTTATCGAGCTGCTCGCGCAACTTCGCTCGGAGAGCACCGGCAGTTCCAATCGCATAGTCAGAGCACTGCTACTCGATGCTCCCCCTTCCATCGACAAGGGCGAGATGACTGACAAAGGCTCGATCAACCAGCGCGCGGTACTCACCCACCGCGCGCATCTGGTCGAAACGCTTTACGCCGAAAAGGGGCCAGGGTCGATTATTTTGGATGCTGCTTGATCGGCCTCGTCCCTTAAACACCTGCCTTTCTCGCTAATCCGCCTTGGCGCCCGCATCGCGCACCATCTTTCCCAGGCGGGCGGTATCGTCGATACCCAATTTGGCCAGTTCCGCGGGCGTGCTGGTAATCACATCCAATCCCAAATCGCCAAACAGCTTGAAAACGTCGGGGGATTTCATCGCTTTGACGAATTCGGTATTCAGGCGAGTAATCACAGCAGTTGGGGTTGCTGCCGGCGCATAGAGCGCAAACCAGAAATCCAGTTCAATACCGGGGAAGCCGGCTTCCGCCATGGTGGGCACATCGGGAAACTGCGGCGCACGACGCGGCGAGGCCATGGCCAGGGCGCGCAATTTGCCGCCGCGCACCTGCGGTCCGGAGGTGATCAACGCATCGAAAAACAGATCCACCCGCCCCGCGACAATGTCCTGCACCGCAGGCGCCGAGCCTTTGTAGGGCACGTGCGTCATATCGACACCAGCGCGCATTTTCAACATTTCGCCCAACAGGTGCCCGCCCGCGCCGACGCTTTGCGAGGCGTAGCTGAGTTTTCGCGTTTTGGCCAAGGCAACCAGTTCACTGGCCGTTTTCGCCGGGCTCGCCGCCGGCACCACCAGCATGTGTTTGGTCTGGATCATGGTGGTGATGGGCGCGAAGTCTTTCACCGGATCGTAGGGCAGCTTGGAATACAAACTGGAATTCACCGCATGCGTACCGCCATGCCCCATCAACAACGTATAACCATCCGGGTTGGCATTTTTCACGAACTCCGCAGCGATGATGCCGGCGGCGCCGGGTTTGTTATCGATCAAGATTTGCTGACCAATCGATTCGGCCACCTTCGGGCCGACCACGCGCGCGAAGGGATCGGTGACGCCGCCAGGCGGGAACGGCACCACTAGGTTAATGGCCTTATTGGGAAAGGCTTGCGCGCCAGCAATCACCGGCGCCGCCGCGATCAGTACACCACCGACAATATTTTTAATGTTCATGTTGCTCTCCTCCAGGTTAGGTTAATCACAGCAGAATCAATTTGAACGTAACAACACTACAAACCCGTTTCGGCACGATAGGTCAGCGCGGCGGCAGGCGCAGCGCGCCATCGAGCCTCACCACCTCGCCGTTGAGCGATAAGTTTTCGATCATGTGAAGGGCAAGGCTGGCGAATTCATCGGGTTTGCCTAAGCGCTTCGGAAATGGGATCGAAGCGCCCAAAGCCTCTTGCGATTCCTTGGGTAATTCATATAACAACGGTGTGAGAAAAATCCCCGGCGCGATCGCCAATACGCGTATGCCGAACTGCGCCAATTCACGCGCGGCGGGAAGTGTGAGCGAAACAATGCCACCTTTGGATGCCGCATAGGCCGCCTGCCCCAATTGCCCGTCATAGGCCGCGACCGAGGTCGCGGAAATGATGACACCACGCTCGCCATCTTCCAGCGCATCGAGTTTGCTCATTTCGTTGGCGGCCAGCCGCATCATGTTGAAGCAACCAATAAGGTTGATACGAATGGTTCGTTCGAATACCTCGAGTGGCATGGGACCATTGCGTCCGACGATGCGTTGCGCCCCGCCGATGCCGGCGCAGTTAATCAACACTCGGGCCGCGCCCAATTGCTCCTTGGCTTGCGCCACCGCGCCCTCGGCGGATTTAGCATCGGCAACATCGCAGGCCACACCGATGCCACCAATTTCCTTGGCCACTTCGCTGGCGCGTTTTTCATTTAAATCGAGAATCGCCACCTTGGCGCCAGCTGCGGCCAAGCGCCGCGCGGTTTGCTCGCCCAAACCGGAGGCGCCACCGGTTACCAACGCCGCATTCCCTTGCAATTGCATTT
>JBJXEY010000453.1:0-8044 GCA_046153355.1 Burkholderiales bacterium | reverse complement strand
GGTATGCGCAACATCGACGCCACCGGATTTTAGCGCCGCGATCATATTGGCGAAAGGCACGTTGACGGTCTGCACATCTTTCAAACTCAACCCACCGAGTGCCAGATAACGCGAGGCAAAATAATCGGTGATATTGGGTTGCGCCGGCACCAGCGCGACTTTCAACCCCTTCAAGTCCTTCCAGTCGCGCACCTTGCCCGAATCGACCAGTTCTTTTCTCACGGTGAGATAGCCCGAATCCCAGCCCGGCACGTAGCTATTCATCCCGGCGACCAATTTGACGTTGATGCCACGCTGTACCGCGTTAATCAGTTCGGGGCCGTAGGACCCACCCGTTGCGTCGATCTGCCCTGTGGCCAGCGCCGGAAAACCATCGGCCCCGGTCATGTCCCGCTTGAATTCAACCGTAATGCCTTCACTGGCGAAGAAGCCCTGCTCCACCGCGACATACAAACCGACTTCCGCGAGAATGCCGATGACGCCGATGCGTACCGCCTGGGGTTTGTCGCCGGCTTTAACGCCTTGCGCTTGCACGCAAGCTGCGCTCATGCTTAGCGTGCAGGCGGTAGTGAGGCCGGCAAAACGTCGAACAAATCGACTGGCTGTACTCATGATGTTTAGTCTTGGTGCCAATGTCTGACATTCCATTTGCTGACCTTGCATTTGCTGACTTTCCATTTGTTACACGAGTTATTTTTGATACGGACCCAATCTTTTCACCGCCGCGAGTCGAAAGCGTTCATCCACCATGGTGCGGGCGTCAATGGGCTTGGCGCCGGTAGTGCGTGCAAAGTGGCCTGCCATATCCTGCATGCCATCGACGCTTACCACGGCATCCGGATCGGAATAGGAAAAGGCGATCTGATCGTACAAGGCGCGGTTTTTCACTGGCGTGTATTTCATCAGGATCTCGGCGATTTCACCCTTACCGGTGGGTTTTTTGAGCGCGTCGTTGTAATAACGCGCACCGCGAATGTAGGCGGCCATCAGGCGCTCGCCGACCTCGGGGTTCTTCTCCAACAAACTCGGGCCAAAATGCAATATCGCCACGGTCAATCCGGTTGGCGCATAGGAGGTGACCGGCTTCCATTTCACCGCCACCCCCGCGCCCACCGTGAGTGTGGACATGGGCTCGGAGGTATGAGCGAAATCAACGCCTCCCGTTTTTAGCCCCGCGATCATATTGGCGAAGGGGATGTTGACGATGGTCACATCCTTCAAGGTCAACCCACCCAGCGCGAGATAACGCGCGGCAAAATAATCGGTGAGGTTGGGTAGCGCTGGGGCCAGCGCCACCTTCAAGCCTTTGAGATCTTTGTAATCCTTCACCTTGCCCGAATCGATGAGTTCTTTTCTCACCGTGAGAAAACCCGAATCCCAACCAGGGATGTAGCTGGAGAGGCCGCCCACCACTTTGGCATTGATGCCACGCGCTACGGCGTTGATCAGTTCGGGGCCAAAGGCGCCGCCCATGGCGTCCATCTGGCCCGTAGCCAACGCGGGAAAACCATCCGGGCCATACATGTCTTTGAGAAATTCGGCCTGCAGGCCTTCTTGTGCGAAAAAACCGCGCTCTGCCGCGACATATAAACCGGCTTCGGCGAGAATGCCGATGACACCGATTTTAACCACGCGTTTTTCCTGGGCCATAGTCGGTTGTTCGCCACACAGGGTGAACAGCGTGATACCACAAACCATACCGCCCACCATCGCTTTTAAATTCGCAATCATTTGCGTTGCTCCTGGTTACTTAAGATTGATCGTCACGTTCATCGATTGATGCGGCCTCAGCGGGGAGGAACTTTTCCTCGCAAAACGGGCACTCGAGTTGCACGCCTGCATGGCGCATCTCGCCATAATTGCAATAAAACTCTCCATGGCATTTGGGGCATTCGGCCCAGAATACGCGTTCCATGGTTACTCCGCGCCTTCGGTTATGGGCTGCCGGTTGCGTGGCGACAGACCATGGCGCGACAAAAACTCCGCTGGTAGAAAATCCTCAAGACGGATTTTCGTCATGACCTCCTCGGGTACTTCCGAGCGCGAACCGAACGCAAAATCCCGTGGCCGCGTCGCATCGATCACCAGTTTACTTCCCCAGTTGGTGGCGCCAAAACCCGCCTGCGGGCCGGCACCACCGGCATGTTGCACCGCGCGCCCGCCAGGCCAATCACCCTTGGTATGCACGCCCTTGGCAAAGTTCGCGTAGGTGTACACCGCCCACAACACCTGCTCTTCATTGAATACGTCAATGTGATCGTCCACCACCACCACGCATTGCAGGATGTTGAAGGTGTCGAAAATAAGCTTACCCAGTTCCTGCGCCTGCCCATCTTTGGCGCTCTTCAACGATACGTACACCGCATACACGCCGCAACAGGAATCCGGAGAGTGGATCTGATGCAAGTTCGGCATTTTCGGGCGTAAGGTGTTATTGAGCACCCCTTCCTTCACCAGCGCGCCCAGCGGGAAGCTATCGCGAAAGCCGGAAAAAACATCCTGCATGATGGCGTTTTGCCGAAAGGTGATGGCTTTCACGCGGAATACCGGGCGGAGGCACTGGCCCTGATACAGGCGCGCCACTTCGCCGAACGGGTCGCACACATCCTTTTCACCCGGCAGGATTTCACCTTCGATGAGCAGCTCGGCATCGGCGGGCACCATGAATTTCTCACCCCAGGTGATGGAGGGCGTGACGCGCAATGGCTCGCCAAGAAATGAGCCAAGGGTTGCATAGTCATCCGCACCCCAGGGGTTGCGCGCGAGGCTACCCAAGTGAAACGCGGGGTGATGCCCCAGGACGTTGACAATCGGCACCGCTTCACCGCGTTTTTGCGCCTCCTTCACGATGCGGCTCATGTCGCGCGTGTGCAGGCTCACCACCATTTCATGGGGTTTCTTTTTGTAGAAAGTTTTGGCGAAGGAAACGTTGTAAAAACCCTCCTCGGCGCGCATCACGTGAGTCATGGTGAGTACCGGGCCCATGTCCATCGCAAAGTGTTTGACGATGGGCAGGCGTCCGACATCCGCCTCCTTGCCTCGCCAGACTGTGTGATGTACGGGTGCTTGGTCGCTCGCGACGACTAGCGGAGCAATTTTCATCTGCGACTTACGCCCAAAAGCGAGGCTGGTTTCCCAATTCGGCGTGGCGGGATCGACGCCGAGCATTAACGCGCACCGTTCGCGCGTGGCATACATATTCGATAGCAGAGGGAATCGCGAAGGCTTGCCATACATATCCAGGGGATGGCGAAACATCACCGCGGGGTATTGTTTGCGGTCTTCGAGGTGTTTTAGGAGCGCGGTGGCTTCGAACTCAGCGGGGCTCACCGCGCGATCAATCTCAATGAGATCGCCGGTCTCGCGCCGCACCTTATCCAGGAACGCTCTCAAGTCATTGACCATGGCCACCTCCTTCGCGACAACCGGAGACAGAAAACCGGGGACGAGAAAATCGGGGACGTACCCCATTTTCGCGGGGTACTTCGACCTAACCGTCGAATTAACCGTGGTACGTCCCCGGTTTTACCCCCGGTTTTA
Source organism: Burkholderiales bacterium (assembly GCA_046153355.1). Lineage (GTDB taxonomy): Bacteria > Pseudomonadota > Gammaproteobacteria > Burkholderiales > SG8-39 > 2-02-FULL-62-17. The sequence goes on along the minus strand of JBJXEY010000453.1, from coordinate 4,504 downwards.
ATGCCCCTTCCAGGGAATCAGTTTTCTTTCCATCCAATCCAACAGCACTGCCAGCAAAAACCCCATCAAAGCGGAGATGAAAAGGCCCACGTACATCTTCTCCACTTCGAACACTTGCCAGCTTGTCCAGATGAGAAATCCGATGCCGCTTTTTGCGGCGAGCGATTCGGCGGTGACGATGATGATCAGCGACACGCCCATGCTGATTTTCATGCCGGTGATGATCGAAGGGAGCGCGCCTGGCAGCGCCACATCGGTGAACATCATCAGGCGGCTGGCGTGGTAATTGCGGCCCACATCCAGGTAAATACGTTCTATCTGTCGAACGCCCGCGGCGGTGTTGATGACGATCAGGTAAAACGCGGAAATCGCGATGATGGCGTATTTGGAGGCCTCGCCCAGGCCGAAGACGATAATTACCAGCGGCAACAATCCCACTTTGGGGATGGGAAAGGTGGCGTCGATCAGCGGTTTGAATATCGCCGAGATGGTGGGCGAGAGACCAATCCCCAGGCCCAGGATCACGCCCAGCGTGGTGCCAATGGCAAAACCGATCAGCACCCGCGTCAAGCTGATCCAGGTGTGTTTCCACAAATCGCCCGATGTGGCCATGGTCCACACCTCATTGCCAATGGCCGCCGGGGAGGAGAAAAATCGCGTATCGAGAACGCCGGTGCGCGCCGCGATTTCCCACGCGGCAAGCAACAAGATGGGCGTGGCGATAGAAATGGCGCGATTGAGGCTGGCGCTATTCATGCGGCGCGCGCCTTGGTCGAATTTTCCTCGTCCATTTTCGCCGAGGCCAACACTTCATCGCGCAAATTGCCCCAAATGCGGGCGAACAACTCACCGTAGCGTGGGCTGGATTTAACCGCCGAGATATCACGCGGCCGGGGAAAAATACTCGCCACGTCGATTAGGTCCTTTACCCTACCCGGACGCGCGCTCATCACCAGAATTCGGTCAGAAAGCAAAATTGCTTCGTCGATCGAATGGGTGACATACAACACCGTTTTTCGTGAGGCTTCCCAGATGCGTAGGAGCTCACCTTGAAGAATCAATTTGTTTTGTTCATCCAGGGCCGCGAAGGGCTCATCCATGAGAAGAATTTCTGGATCATTGGCAAAGGCACGCGCCAACGCCACGCGCTGCTTCATGCCGCCAGACAGTTGGTGGGGTAAGGCGGCCTCAAAACCTTTGAGACCCGCGATTTCCAAGATCGGCTGCACCTTGGCGTAGCGCTCCTCTTTGCCCATGCCACGCGCCTTCAAGCCAAATGCCGCGTTGTCGCGCACATTCATCCAGGGGAAAATTGATTCCTGCTGAAACACCATGGAGTTCTCTGGGCGCGTCGAGGCCGGATCGCGCCTGACTTCGACGGTGCCATGAGTGGGCGTCTCAAGCCCGGCAACGATACGAAGCAATGTGGTTTTGCCGCAACCAGAGGGCCCCACCATCGCAAGAAATTCTCCCGAGGCGATGTCCAGGCTCACGCCTTCCAGCGCATCAAAGGAACGCTTGCCGACAGTGAAGCGACGGCGAATATCGGCAAGACGCACCTTTGCATTCATGGCAGAGTCCGCCATCGCGCTCGCCGACCCGCTCTGTATTCCGGCACCGGCCGCCACGCTCAAGCACACTCCCAATAGGCGAACGCCACACCGGTAATAATGTGGTGCACTGCCATGTAGTCAACTACCGTCGCCTTGTTATTGCCCATGGCGCCGCCCACCACCAGCCAGTTGCGCACTTCGCCGGTGCCGCCGTGAAAGGTGTCGGAGTTAAAGGTAAATAAGCTGGATAAACGCTCTGGTTCGCCATCGGCGAGCGCGGCAAGAATCGAGCGATCTAGCGGCTCATCCACCCAGCCCGCGCGTGGACCGCGCGGGTCGTGAGACAGGCCCCCGGTACCAAAGATGGCGATGCGCTCGGGGCGCTTGGCGCAAATCTCGGTCAATGCCTTGCCCAGGTTCAAGCAGCGGCGCGCCGTAGGCAATGGTTCAAAATAACAATTGAGCCAGATCAGCACCGTGGGAATGTCGAGAGCCGGCATGATTTTCGGCGCGGTGCGGGTGAAGCCATGACCCATGCCGCGATTGTGCGGGCCAAGGGATTTGGTTTCCGCCGTACGCGTGAGCGCGATATCGAAATCGCGTTGCACCAGACCATTGGCAATGAATTCGGACAAGGCGCGGTCGCACTTAACTTCAACGCGTGGCGCGCCGGTGGGGTCTTCGCCCGGCCCCTTCAATGTCAGGGCGCCACTGCCGGTATCGCCAAGGAACATGGCGATACTTGGCTGGCACAGATTCTCGTCATACATCTCGTTGTGGTCATCGGTGACCATAATGAGCACGTCGGGTTGGTAATCGGAGAGCTTCTTTTGTAGCGTGAGAAAAGCAATGTCGATACGAGCGGCGTAGGCCTTGCACACATCGAGCGTCTCCTTGGCCGCAGCCAGAGGCTGGGGCACATCGAGTATCGCCTTCTGATAGCGGTTCTCCCACTCCTCTGGCGGGAGAAATACGTTCGGCGAATGCGAGCAGGCTAGACCAAGACCGATGGGCATGATGAGTCCTTTCTAAGGCGCCAGCGCCATAACCTCAAGCGCGTAATACGCCTTGCCACCCGGCGCAGCATTGGCATCGGCCACGCCCACGGCAATGCGCGCCGGCGGATCGACCGGAAAAAATTCCATCCACGCTTTGTGGAACTCTTTGCGGCGCTCCAGATCATGCAGGTACAAGGTAACCTTCACCACATGCCTCAGGGTTGCCCCGGACGCAGCGAGCACCGCCTCCAGATTGCGCAGCGCCTGACGCGCCTGCTCCAGCGGATCTTCCGGCATGTCGTGGCCGCCGGGAATGCGCCCACGAATCGCCGACAGAAACAAGAACCCGCCGGCCTTCACCCCAGGCACCATGCCCTCCATACGCTCCGGCGCGCCGGGGCCCAGCGGCATCGATTGACGATCCATATCCATTCTCTCTTTCAAAAAGGGGCCAGGCTCGATTTATGGCGAAAACGCTTGGTCAGCACGAGGCCAGCCCGTTTTGGTAATTCGAGCCTGGCCCCTTTATTACCTTTATTAGGTGCGCAGGAAGTCGCGGATGATTTTTACCGACTCGTCGGGTTTGTCGGTTTGTACCTGGTGACCGGCGCCGGCCACCCAGCGAAATTTCACATCGGGTAGCAGGGCTTCGACGCCTTTGCCGGTCGCGGGTATGGCAAACGGATCGCTATCGCCCCACAAGAAAATAGTGCGCAGTTGCTTGGTCAGGAGGGGCAAGGACACACGCATGTCGATGCGATTGGCCATCACCGGGTCATTGCGCGAAGCTTGGATGGCTTTGCCCAAATTCTGGAACGACTCCAAGGCGCCGGGACGTGTGGCGGCCGCCTGGCGCTCGTTGATCAGGGCATCGGTAATACGGCTCTTGTCGATAATCAACGCTTCCAATAGCCGCACCATCGCTTCGCGCGTGCCATCGTAGCCGCCGAGCGCCTTCATCGCCGCATTGGGCGGCTGGCTCAAACCCAACGCTTGCGCGATGGTAAGCGAGGAGATCAAGATCATCTTGTCGATGCGATCGGTGTAGTTCATGGCGTAATGCGCCGCGGCGAACGCGCCTTGCGAATTGCCGAGGATAGTAAATTTATCCAAGCACAGCGCATCACAGAAATCGCGCAGATGCTCGACGCGGCTAATCAAGCCGTAAGGCGTGGGCGCAAAGGGGTCGGTCAAGCCGAAGCCGCCGATCGAATCGGGGGCGATGACGCGAAACTCATCGGCTAAACGTTCCATCGCGGCGCCCATGCCGGCAACACCCGAGGAACCCGCGCCGCCACCATGCAGCGCCACCAGCACCGGACCGTTGCCGCCGGACTCCGAATAATGCGTCTTGACACCATTGGCCATCACCCAGCGTGATCGGATGTTCGAAGTTGCCATTACTATCTCCTGGTTAGAATTTAAACAAAATTACATCTAGCTCTACTTGTGACGCCATTTACCAACACGTTTTCATTCAATACTGCAATAACATTTGCTTGATACCAAGCTATTCGCGAAAACCATACGCGCCCATTACAGGGCATAGCGACGCACCTTACTTCAGATGCTTGGCGAAAAAATCCAATGTCCGCTGCCAACTCAACACCGAGGCATCCGCGTGGTACTGCGGGTGACTGTCATCGTGGTACGCATGATCCGCGCCGGGGTAAGTAAAAAACTCGATCGGCTTGCCGGATTTTTTCAATGCCTCGACCATGCTGTTCGCCGCGGCAAGCGGCACCGAACGATCCGCTTCGCCATGATGGATCAGAATCGGACATTGCAGTTTGTGGCCATCGGTAGCGCGGTCCAGTAACTTGCCATCGGGCCGCACCTCGGCCGGTACTCGCGGCGCGCCGTAATACACCACGGCCGCCCGCAAACCCCGACTACGACCGCACACCCACGAATACAACATACCGCCACCGGAGCAATAGCCAATCGCGCCAA
>JBJXEY010000451.1:0-2914 GCA_046153355.1 Burkholderiales bacterium | reverse complement strand
GTAAATTCGTCTAGTGAATTCCGCATTGTCATTGACGATTTCAGCGCGGAGCCTGGATACTGCCGCATTCACAAGATTATCGGATTCATCCTGTAATTTAGCCTAATTTTGACTAAATATATTTTCTATTGTGGCTTTAACCCTACGATCTTCGCCAACTTTTCTGTAATTGCAAGGTCACTTTTGTAATAGGCCACCGCTTCCTTCGAGTTGCTGCCCACCGCTTTAATGCCCATGTCATCGGCGCGTTTGACGGTTTCCGGATCGCGCAATCCTAGTTGTAACTCTTGCTCTAAGCGCGCGAGCACCGGCGCAGGCAAGCCCATTGGGCCCATGTAGAGCCAGTACGAGGACGAGAACTCATAGTCGGGATAGATCTCGGTGATCGCTGGCACGTCGGGCAGCGCCTTAAAGCGGGTGCGGTCGAGCACCGCGAGGGTTTTGATTTTTCCGCTGCCCACGTAGCCTCGGATGGAGTTGTAGGCAGACCAATCCAAGGGAATCCTCCCCGAGAAAAAATCGTTGAGGCGCGTGCCTTGGGTGGCGCCGCTGTAGGGCACGTGAAGAAAGTCGGTGCCGGTGGCGAGTTTGAAAGCCTCACCGGTCAGATGCAGCGCCGAACCATTGCCATTGGTGCCAAAACTCAGCTTGCCGGGATTGGCTCGGGCGTATTCGACTAGCTCACGTACATTGTTGGCGGCCACTGCGGCGTGCACCACGACGAAACTCAGGGCTTCGGCGGCGTGACTCAAGGGGAGCAGTTCGGTTTGAATGTCTACCGCCGATTTGGCCAACAGATGCCGGCTCACCACGATCATATTGGAGGTGAAAAGCAGGGTGTGGCCGTCGTGTGGGGCGCGCACCATTTCGGCGGCGGCAAGCGTGCCGCCCGCTCCGGGGCGTGCCTCGACCACCACTGGCTGGTTGAGCCGCACACTCATCTTGCTCGCAACCAGGCGAGTCAAGACATCGCCTGGTGTGCCGCTGGCCGAGGTGGTGAGGATGCGGATCGGTTTGGAGGGGAAGTTCTGTGCCATGGCGCACGGGGCCAATGCCGCAAGAGCCACAACTGGCGCCATTCTTCGGGCAATTTCTTTCATGTCGCCCCCCACACCTTGAGCGCCACCTGTGCAATGCGTGCGAGCTTCGCGTGCTGTTCGTCCATGGTTAATGGATGGCCGCGGAACTGGCTGGAGAAGCCGCACTGGGGGCTGAGCGCCAAACGTTCCAGATCCACATAGGTTGCGGCTTCGTCGATGCGGCGTCGCAAAGATTCTTCGGACTCCAATTGCGCGGTTTTGGTCGACACCAGACCCAGCACCACACCTTTGTGTTTGGGCAGGAATTTCAATGGCGAGAAATCCCCGGCGCGCTCGGTGTCGTATTCGAGGAAGAAAATATTCACCTCGAGCTCATTGAACAGTTGCTCCGCCACCACCTCGTAGCCGCCTTCGGCGCGCTTGTGCCCCGGCGGATGCGCCATGGAGTTGCCGCGGCACATGTGCAGCGCGATCGTCATGCCTTTTGGCGGATCGGCCACCACCCGGTTCATCACCTCGATGTATTTCGGGATCAACAACCGCCAGTCTTCGCCACGCGCGGCCAGCTGCTCGCGGGTTGCCTGATCGCCGAATTTGGCGAAAGCGGTGTCATCGATCTGGATATAGGTGCAACCGGCTTCACCGAGCGCGCGAATTTCGCTGCGCGTGGCCTCGATTAGGTCATCCCAGAATTGCTCGATATCCGGATACACGCTTTTACTGATGTTGTTGCGACCTGCCTGCCAGTGCACGCGGCAGGGTCCAAGTAGCGTGATCTTGGGCGTGGCTTGGGTACGCGGCTTCACGTAGGAGAAATCTTTAACATGCACCGGCGCCTTCCAACGCACTGGTTTGTCGACCTTCAGAGAAATGGTCGATTTGGCGTAGTCAATGCCGAACCCATTTTCAAGAAAGGTTTTCAGATACGACTCGCGCCGGTATTCGCCATCGGTGAGCGCGCGATAGCCCAGATCCTCCTGCATGCGCACCACCAGATCGATGGCGCGCTCCTGAACGGTTCGTAGTTCGTCCGCGCCGATTTTTCCTTCGAGATGGCGAGCCATGGCATCGACCAACTCGGGCGGGCGCAGCAGGCTGCCGATGTGCTCGGCGCGAAAGGCCAGCGCCGCGCTTGAGCTTTTGTCGGTTCCAATCGATGTCGATGGATTCACGCCGATTCCTCCTTCACCATGCGATCAAGAATCCGCCGCACCCGCACCGCGCCAGTATCGATATGAAACATCACCGGGTCGAAGCTCTCGAAGGGCGCATCGCCCATGCGCGCCTGAATGACTTCCAACATCGCGCCATCCTCATCCACCACCACCGGTTTTTGTCCTTCGAGCAGACGCCGGTCGATCTCCTTGTCATCAATGGAGAAATTGCGGCTGCGCAGCGCGAAGTCGTGCATGCTGCGATGCGTCTCCGGTGTGCAGATATGCGTATTGAAGCGAAGTTTGCCTGCATCGCGAGGCGTGCCGGCGGGCACTTGCGTGAGTTCATTGCGCACAATGCAAGGCGCGATCCACACCGAATCGCGATAGCTGTCGGTGCGCTCGGGCGTGCCGTTGACTTCACGCGTATGCACGGTGGTGACGAAATTGCGCAGCACCCAACTCACCCGCACATTGCCGCCTTCTTCCGAGGTGGTCATGGTGGCGGGGGTGTCTTCGCGGTAGCCGGTGGACAACGACCCCTTATGCAGGTATTCCAGATGCGACAGATCCATGATGTTGTCGATCATCAGATCGGCGCCGAACGGCAAATGGAAATACGAGTACACCGTTCGCCAGGTTGCCGAGTTGGTGAGATAGGCAAGGTCGGGAATGTGGGCCGCGTCGGCGCGCGTGACATCGCCCATCCATATCCATACC
>JBJXEY010000442.1:0-2681 GCA_046153355.1 Burkholderiales bacterium | reverse complement strand
AAGTCTCAGGCGCCAAGCCTGCCGAGATTTTCGAACACAAACTGCAATTGGCCGAGGCCGCCGATAAAGCCGGGTTCTACGCCTGGCAACTGGCCGAGCATCAGGGCACGCCCTTGTCGATCGATGCTTCGCCTTCGATCTTGATCGCTGCGGCGATTCATCGCACCAAGAACATTCGTTGGGGCGCGCTCACCTGGTGCCTGCCCTGGTACAAACCCTATCGCTTTTTTCACGAAATGTGCATGCTCGATCAGATGAGCGGCGGACGTATTGAGCTGGGCGTGGGGCGCGGCGTGTCGCCCATCGAAGCGGGGATTCTGGGCATCCCTAATATCGATGAGTCGCGCGAAAGATATCGCGAATTCCTGGATATTTTTTTCGCCGCGAGCCAAACGAATAATCTCAATTACAGCGGCAAGTACTACCAGTACAAAGATGTGGAATTGCACAATCACCTGGTGCAGAAACCCTATCCGCCCTTGTGGTTTCCATCGAGCGATAAGAACTCCATCGACTTCACCGCCAAGCACGGCTATCACACCGTGCTCAACACCAGCCATCCGGAAACCCGCGCGCTGTACGCGCAGTATCGCGAGACCTGGGTAAAACACCAGAATGATCCCGGCCGCCACAACGCACATGTCACGCATCCGCGCCTGGGGAAGAGCCAGTTGATCGTGGTGGCCGATACCGATAGCGAGGCGGAAAAAATCGGCATGGAGGCCTTCGCCGTGTGGCTCTCGCACATCAACCACCTCACCAACAAAGCCGGCCGTCCGCCCTTGTTGCCGCGCCTTGACCCCAAAGCCAAGGATTCCGTCACGCGCCTGGTGGTGGGCTCGCCCAAGACCGTACTCGATATCTTGAAAGAGTCGGTGGAGGAGACCACCATCAATTATCTATTGTTGATATTTTCCTTCGGCAATATGCGCGCCGAACACGCCATGCGATCTATGGAATTGTTTTCCAAGGATGTGATGCCAAAATTGAAAGCCGCAGTGAAATAGTTTTACTTTAACGGCACGCAACACGAATCAAACAAACTCGGCACATACGCCGGGAAACCCGCTTTCACGCGACCGAAGAACGCATCGCGAGAAGCGGTGGCGCGGCGGCGCAGTTGCTCGAGATTGACGCCCACCAGTTGCCCGTTCCATTTCTTGATTTGCCCGGCGATCATCACGTGTTTCACGTTGCTGGTGTCCATCATGGTCACCACCGCGCCGGGCGCGTTATTCATTGGGAACACGTTGATCGCGTCGGTGGCCAGCATGATGATGTCGGCTTCCTTGCCAGGGGTGAGGCTGCCGACTTTGCGTTCCAGGTGCGCGCATTTGGCGCCGGCCATGGTGGCCATCTCGATCACCTGCCGGCAAGTGACCGGTTGCGGCGCATTTTTATCGCCGTCGATGGCGCGTTCATTCGCCAAAGCGCGTTGCAGCGAGTACATGGCACGCATATTGGAGAACAAGTCGGCCGTCATATTGGTTTCTACATCGACACTGATGCTGGGCAAAATGCCGTGATCCATCGAGGCCTGAATCGGCGGCATGCCGTGGCGCATTTGCATCTCGATCAGACTGGCAATCGACACATGGCCGCCCTTGTCGGCGTACATCTTCCACGCCTGCGGCGTCCAGCGAGTGCAGTGGATCATCTCGATATCCGGCCCCAGTTCTTTTTCGTTGTCGATAATCACCTGCGGTGCCATGACGTTGTGATTGACAATCCCTGCGCCGAAGGAGCGTGCCAGTTGCCAGCCGGTTTCGCTGCCGGGACCCGCAATGGGCGTCGGCCCGCCGCCGAAACCCAACGTCACCAGTTGATCGTCGCTGTTGAAGAATTGCGATCGCAAGCGGCCAAGACCACGCGTTGAGACGCCAATACGACCGGGGAACTCGTACCCCTGGCTGTCCGCGCGGCCAGGCGAATAAACAAACATCGAACGCCGGCCCGAATCCATCAGACCCTTGATCATGGCGTCGGTGTGCGCCGGGGTATGCGAACACTGCGAGGTATCGATACCGGTGGTGACACCAGCCGAAATTTGGCTCCAGCAGGCGACCAGTTCGGAGATATAACAATCTTCGGGCTCGTAGGGTGAGCGGCCCATATCGAACACCTTGGGGATGACACCCTGCGTCAAGGTGGCCTGCACAATGGAGAAATAACTTTGTTGCGGCCAGTCGCCACGCAAAATGCCATCGGCGATGATTTGCCGTTGGATGGTTTCGTATTGGTGGTGATGGGTGTCGATGAACCCCGGCATCACGATGGTGTTCGAAGCATCGATGACAATGGCGCCGGTCGCGGATAGGTTCGGACCGACCGCGAGGATTTTTTTCCCTTCCACCAGTACGTCGGCATTGGCGAAATCGCCCACCTTGGGGTCCATCGACATCACCACGCCGCCTTTGATGAGTACGCGGCGCTTGGGGTCGGGCTTGCCGCGAGTGAGGCGATCGAGCGTGCTCGCGCCACTGGCTGCCGCCTTGGGTTCGGCGGCGCTGGCCGCAAGCGATCCTGCCGCCGCGCCGGCCAACATGCCGGCGCCGGCGGTCTTTAAAAAATCGCGGCGCTTAGTCGATTGACTATCAGGCGCGCTACCGATTGCGGAATTCACGGGTGCGGAACTCACTCCGCCTCCACACCGGCCGCCTTGATGGCGCGCGCATAGGTCT
>JBJXEY010000566.1:0-3311 GCA_046153355.1 Burkholderiales bacterium | reverse complement strand
GGGCTATCCTTTACCCAAATTCAAAAATTGTAATTGTTGCATCTACAAAAGAACAAGCCGGAATTATGATTGAAGATAAAATAAAAAGTCTTCAATCAGATTATCCAAATTTAGCGAGAGAAATTTTAAATATTGTTACAAATATGAATAAGTGGGCAGTTGAATTTCACAATGGTTCTAACATACAAGTCGTTGCATCTAGAGATTCCAGTAGAGGTAAAAGGAGCAATTACACTATATACGAAGAATTTCGATTAATAGATAAAGAAGTATTAGATTCTGTTATTCGTCCATTTGCTTTTATTAGGCAAGTTCCTTATTTAAATATTCCAAAATATTCTGAATATGTAGAAGAACCAAAAGAAGTTTTTATTTCGTCAGCATATCATAAGGGATTGTGGTGGTGGACAGAAACTAAAAAAAATATTATTGCTATGGTTAAAGGATTGAATGCTGGTTTTATCGCATTTGATTTCAGAATCGCCATAGAACATAAAATAAAAACGCTCAAACAAATTAAAAATGAAATATCAAAAATGGATGAAGTGGCAGCTTTGGAAGAATATTTTAATATCGCATGGGGCGAAAATTCCAATTCTTTTTTCAGGTTGAAACATTTCAGCAAAGCAAGAACCGTTGATAGAGCATTTTATCCTCAAAAAGATATTTTTGTAAAGAAAAATCCAAACTCGATACCTCGTGTTAATGATGAAATTAGAATAATTGCTTGTGATGTTGCCCAACGAGGCGGAAGCAAGAACGATTTATCTATCAATATATGTATTAGGTTGATACCTACCCAAAGTAAAGGATATATAAGAGAGGTTTCCTATATAGAATCATTTTCTGGGGTAGATTCAATTACGCAAAGTTTAAGAATAAAAAGGTTACATCACGAGTTCGATGCAGATGTAATTGTTTTAGATGTCGCTGCGGGTGGAGGTGGGACACCAATCTATGACAACTTGGGACAAGAAACAAACGACATTGAACGAGGGCTAGAATATCCTGCTTTCACCATCATGCCACATTTTTCAATTGATGATAGCGTGTATGATGAATTTAAAAACAGAACGCTGGGGAGGAATGCACTTCCTATTATATATCCTATCTCTGCAACCGCAAAATTAAATTCTGCAATGGCTGTTGAAATGCAAGATAAACTTAAGAAAAAATTGGTTAGGTTTTTGACCGATGAAATTAGAGCAGAGGATTATTTAATTAAAACAAAAGCGGGTGATTATTTGAATAATGATGATGTTGGCGTGAAATCTTTTTACATGCAACCATATGTCCAAACCAGTTTATTAATCAATGAATCTATAAATCTTGAAATGGTTCAGTCAGCAGGTAACTTAAAATTGATAGAACCTAGTGGGGGAAGAAAAGATAGGATTGTAACTCTTATGATGGGGAACTATTATTCTACCTTCCTAGATGCTGAATTGTTGAGAAACAATGATGGGGTTTCAGACTTACAGGCGATTCTAGATATTACGATGATTGTTTAAAAAACTTGACAGAATAAAAGAAAAATATTGCAAGGACAACAATATCCCACTAAAAATTATTCCCTACTGGGAATTTAACAATATAAAACAAATACTAACAGAAACTCTACAACTAGCGTAGAGTTTTTTATTTAAGGAGAAATTATGGCTTTAACAAACTTAGGGATAACAAGATTCCCAAATTACATAGCTCTTTCAAGTGACATTTCGGCAAGTAAAATTGCAGGAGCATCCATTGTCGGCGCAACCGTATATTTAACAGATACCCAAGAGTGGAAAATTATCCTTCCAGACTTGACGTTGGCTGAATTCTTATTCCCTGCACCACAGGCTTAATGTTATGAATGAAAAAGACTTAGAAGAGATATTTACTTTTCATCCTGTAAAAGAAGGACAAGCAGAGAAGTATGGGGCAATTCGAGCGAAGGCTTTAGAACTTGCTTTATTGATAAATGCGCTATGTCCTGATTCACGAGAAAGAAGTTTATCTATAACAAAATTACAAGAAGTAGTGATGATGGCGAATGGTAGTATTGCGATTCACTCATAAAATAAATAGAGAGGAGGAATAATGCCACGAAAAAAAAAAGTTAATCCTTCCCCACCAATTGAAAGTCCTCAAGTTGAAAATAAAAACATAGAAATTTCACCTCAAGAAGTCTGGAACGTGATTGAGTTTGCCCAAAATTTGTACGGTTATGGTAACAACGGTTTATTTCCCGGTGTCTATACGCCACAATTAGTCAATGCCTCGATGCAGAATTTAAATTTAAACCCTCAAGCAACGACAAGTGAACTCATTAGTGATGCTCTTGCGAGTCCCAAAGAAAGTGAACAAGAACTTATTGGATACTCAGAATTTTTAGAACTTTCTTCTATGATATATAAGAGAGTCCTAAATTATTTCTCAGGTATGTTAGCATTTAACTTTACTTATGTGTGTACGAATGCAAAACCGGAAGATTACAAAACAGACAAATATAAAAAAGACCTGAAAAGAGTTGAACACTTCTTTGATAGATTTGATTTAAAAAATGAATTCAGTGTCGTTATGCGCGAGATAATGCGACAAGAGGCGTTTTTTGGAGTCTTCAGACAAGATGACCCTTATAGAAACACAATACAAGAGCTTCCTCAACAATACTCTTTGCTTACAGGCAGGTTTTCAATGGGTCTCTTATTCGACTTTAATATGATGTTATTTTATCAACCGGGAATGGACTTATCCATGTTTCCAGATGTTTTCAAGAAAATGTTCAAAAAAGCATTTGGTGATGGGAAAAAAGTAAATCCATACAATCCAGCAACAACAGTAAACAAAAGAAACAGCAATTGGATTTATTATGTGCAGACCTCACCGAAGGATGGTTTTTGGTGTTTCAAACTATTTCCAGAGCAAATTACAAAAATCCCATTTTTGTCACCTTTTATGAAAGATGTTATTCTTCAAGATATGATTCGAGACCTACAAAAAAACTCTTATATCGCAGAAGCAAGTAAATTACTGGTAGGTAGTGTAAAAATGCTTGATAACACCAAATCTTCAGTTAAGGATGCTCTCTCACTATCCCCTGAGACATTAGGAAAATTTTTGCAACTCATCAAATCAGGTTTACCAAGTGCAATCAAAACAGTTGCTGCCCCATTAGAAGGTTTACAAGGAGTTGAATTTGCTGGTTCAAATGATATGTACGATTCATATTTAAAATCAACATCTAGTTCAAGTGGTGTAAATAGCAGACTTATCTATTCTTACGACAGACAAAATGTTTTAGAAACAAGATTGAGCATGGATATAGA
>JBJXEY010000401.1:0-3362 GCA_046153355.1 Burkholderiales bacterium | reverse complement strand
GTGTGCGAAATGGAAGTCGATCCCGACAGCGGCGCGTATGAATTGCTGAGTTACTCCGCAGTTGACGACGTAGGCCGCGCGGTGAGCCCGAAAATTGTCGACGGGCAAACGCATGGCGGCATCGTGCAGGGCCTGGGGCAAGCTTTGTACGAGCATTGCCATTACGACCCCGACACCTCGCAAATGCTCGCCGGTTCGCTCATGGACTACGCTATACCCCGCGCCTCGGACGTGCCCTCGTTCAATACCTTCATCAGTGAAGTCCCCGCGACCAATCACCCCTTGGGTATACGCGCCGGCAGCGAGTCGGGGACACCGCCCGCCCTGTGCGTGGTGATCAGCGCCATCGTCGATGCCTTGTCGGGTTATGGCGTGAAACACATTGAGATGCCAGTGACCACGGAGCGCGTGTGGCGGGCGATGCAGGCATCCCGGGGCTGATAAGATCGCGTGTCGTTATTTGACACTTGCAATGAAACTCGCAAATCTGGCGGTGGAGGCTCCCCGCCAACTATCAGGGAAGACAAATGAAAAAAGTAGAAGGTTTGGGCACGGAGAAAATTCTCGCGCACTCGGATGAGGGCATAGGCTGGTTGCAATTCAACAACGCCGAGAAACACAACGCGATGTCCTTGGAGATGTCCGTGGCATCGGTGACGGCGCTGGAGGCTTTTGCTGCCGACCCGGAAGTGCGCGTGGTGGTGTTGCAAGGTCTGGGCGGGAAAGCGTTTGTCTCGGGCGCCGATATTTCCGAATTCGATAAATCGCGCGCCAATGCCGCACAAGATAAGCAGTACGCGCAGCGCGCCGGCATTCATTCCACGGTAAAGAACCTTCCAAAACCTACCATTGCCATGATTCAGGGTTATTGCATGGGCGGAGGCCTGGCGCTTGCCGCTGGCTGCGATCTTCGCTTTTGCACGCCGGACTCAACCTTCGCGATTCCGGCAGCGCGCCTGTCGATCGCTTATCGCCAGGATTTTCTGCGCTGGGTCATGGATCTGGTGGGACCCTCGTACGCCAAGGATATTTTGTATAGCGCGCGGCGGCTCAAAGGACAGGAAGCGCTTTCAATTGGTTTGGTGAATCGAGTGATTGAGCCCGAGCAACTTCAGGCCGAAACCATTGCTTACGGAAAAACGCTCGCTGAAAACGCACCCCTGTCGATCCTGGCATCAAAGACCGTGATCGATGAATTGTGTAAAGACCCCGCAGACCGTGATGTAGAGAAATGCTTGCGCGTGGCCACGGCCTGTGCCGACAGCGACGATTTCAAGGAAGGCCGCAAGGCGTTCATGGAGAAGCGCAAACCGGTGTGGCAGGGAAAGTAGGCGGGCGCGAAAAATTGAGCGATGCGCAATCGCTCTACATAAGGAGATCGCAATGGGCGAAATAAAATCCATCCATAAAGCAGCGGCCGGCATTGAAGTGCCGGTGATCGATTTTGGTCCTTATCTTCGCGGTGAGCCGGGGGCGTTGGAGCGAACCGCCGCGGCTTTGGGTGAAGCCAGCGAATCGCTGGGATTCTATTTTGCAGGTGGTCATGGTGTGGAGCAGGCGCTGATCGATCGCATGTTTGATGAGACCGAACGCTTCCATGCGCTGCCGCTGGAGAAAAAGCTATCGGTTAAAGTAGCCGACGGCAAGATCGTCGGTTACCTGCCGCCCGGTGGGCAGACGCAGCGCACCTCCAAATACGGAAAAATTACGCATCCGGATACCAGTTCCTCTTACTACATCCGCCAGGAATTTCCCGCCGATCACCCGGACCGGCTCGCCGGCAAACCCTGGGTGTGGGACAACAAGTGGATCGCCGACCTGCCAGGTTTCAAGGAGACCATGCAGGAGTACTACGCGGTGATGTCAAAATTGGTCTACCAAATTTTGCGCCTGCAATCGACGGCGCTTGGGTTGGGGCCGGATTTTCTCCCCAATCACGATGCCTTCAAACCGGCGGTGTTTAATCTTCGCCTGTTGCATTACCCGCCACGTGCCGAAACGCTTGATGGGCAATTCGGTATCGGCCCGCACACCGATTACGGGCACCTCACCATCCTCGCGCAACAGCGTGTGCCCGGATTGGAAATTCTCACTCGCGACGAGCAATGGATTGAAGCACCGGCGCTGGCAGGACACTTCCTGATTAACAACGCCGACCTATGCAGCCGCTGGACCAACGGACGTTTTCGTTCTGCGCCACATCGCGTCATCAACAAAACCGGCGAGCGCCGCCACTCGATCCCGTTTTTCACTGCGACGCGGCATGACGTGGTGTTGTCATGTCTTCCAACCTGCCAGGGGCCAGACAATCCTGCCAAGTTTGAACCCATCACCTATGGTGATTACGTCGCCGCAATCAATAAGGCGAATTACGACTTTATTCGCGATGGGGAGAAGAAGTAGCGAGTCTTGTGATCCGTGCGAGCAAAACCGGCGACCTGGAATAGCGATGTCGGATCGACGCCCCGTACATTTTTTGCCGATTGCTGTCCTGAGTTGCGCTTGTTTGCCCTATTCACCAGTTTTTAGTTTCGCCTCATTCTTAATTCGCACATACAAAGCCTTGTCGCGCACCAGATACTGCGCAAACGCTTCCACTGATTCGCCGCTGGGCGCGGCGGCTTCGAAACCTTGGGGTTCGAGCACCTTTGCTATGTAATTTTTATCGGCAAGAATTTTCGACATCGAGCGATTCCAGCGTTCGATAATGTCCTTCGCAGTCCCCATGCGCGCGAACGTTCCCACCCAATTGCGTATCACCAGATCCACGCCTTCTTCTTTCACCGTGGGGAGGTCAGGCATCGCCGACAGACGCCGTTCGGCAATTGCGGCAAGGATTTTCACTTTGCCGGCCTTCGCCTGTCCGGAGGCGCCGCCCAGGGCAAACAGCGTGCCGTGGACTTCGCCCGAGGCTGTGGCAGCTAAAGTCTGTAGATTGTTTTTGTAGGGCACGTTGTAAAAATCTATGCCGAGCGTGTAGCGAAACCATTCCGCGTACATGTGACTGGTGCCATTGGTGCCCGCAGCGCCCCAGGATAGCGAAGCAGGCTTTGCTTTGGCCAAGGCGAGCAGTTCTCTGAAGGTATTTACCGGCACCGCAGCGTTCACGATCATTACGCTATTGAACTGCCCGGTCATCGCCACCGGCGTGAATTCGCTTTGCGGATCGTAAGGCAGCTTGGGGTAGATCACCGGGTTGAGGGAAATGGGTCCGGCGCTGGTGTGCAAAAACGTATAGCCATCGGGTGTGGCGCGAGCGAAGGTCTGCGCGGCAACAATGCCATCCGCGGCGACTTGATTTTCGATGATGATGGGTTGGCCGAAATCCTGGCGCAGCGCTTCGGTCATGCCGCGAAGGCCGA
>JBJXEY010000397.1:0-3110 GCA_046153355.1 Burkholderiales bacterium | reverse complement strand
ACATGCTTTTAATCGGGATGCTGGCTCACTGTGGGACTGTGATGCGTTCGAGGCATTCATTACGATTTGGGGTTTGGCAAGAGGCGACTCACAGGACGATGATTACAACTCGTTGGGATGGAATCCTAGCCAACGGAAGCATCACTTCGATATTTCGTTTGGTTCGATGGAGCGGTTCATCATAGGACGTTGCAGCGGATTGATAGAGCACGCCACGCTATTGCTTACCAATGAAAGCCGTGCACGGCTCATTTACAAGTCTCTTTCAGATGGAAAGATTGTAATCCGTGACTGTTTTACGTCCGCACGCGAGGCCGAACTAGCTGTGGTTTCGGCATATTGGTTCCTCAAAGGCATCTCCGAGTACTCCCAGATGACGGGGACTGAGCGAATGAGACGTGCAGACGCAGATCGAAAATTCCCTATTGGACATCTCGCTTAATAACCACAAGGTACCGGAGTCGAATTCTTTTGAGCCCATTTGAGCCCAAAGGGTCAGGTCTGCATTTTTGCCCACCTGTGCTAAACTCCCCTCATGTCCCGCCCCCTAAGGCTCGAATTTGAAGGCGCGCTATATCACGTGACCTCGCGCGGGGATCGCCGCGAGCCTATCTTCGAGGACGACGATGATCGCGCGGCTTGGCTGGATGTGCTGGGCGACGCGCTCGACCGTTTTCATGCAACGGCCTTTGCCTATTGTTTGATGACCAACCACTATCACGTGGTCATTCAGACGCACCGCGCGAACCTCTCGCGGCTGATGCGGCACTTGAACGGCGTCTACACCCAGCGCTACAACAGCCGGCACCGCAAGGTGGGCCACCTCTTTCAGGGGCGCTTCAAGGCGGTGCTGGTGGATGAGGACGCCTATTTTCTCGAAGTGTGCCGCTACGTGGAATTGAACCCGGTGCGCGCCCGCATGGTTAAGCGCCCCAACGATTGGCCATGGAGCAGCTACCGGGTGCATACAGGGCGCGCGGCGCCCTTGCCGTGGCTTGACAGCCGCACCCTGCACAAGCGGCTTGCACCGCACGCACCGCTGCGCGATGGGCCGGGTAGATATGCTGAGTTCGTCGCGCAGGGCAAGGGTGTGAAGCTGTGGGAAGAAGCGCTGCAAGGACAAATTTATCTGGGCAACGATGCCTTCGTAAAGCGCATGCAAACGCGCATCGATGCTAAAAAACCCGCGAAAGAGATTCCACGCGCACAACGGCGGCAGGCTGTTAAGCCAGTGGCGCAGTATTTTCAGAACGCGGCGCGTGATGAGGCGATCTATAGCGCCTACCGCGAGGGCGGTTACACTCAAACGGCGATCGCCGAGGTCACGGGGCTATCCATTTCACGAGTGAGCCGGATTGTCGCGGATTGGGAAGATCGGGCAAAACAGGAGACCTGACCCTCTTCCTTGCGGCTCATCATCGTGCGTCCGCGCACCGATGTCCCGGACAAGCGCTGGCGCGGGGCCAAACCGATAAATGCCGCGAACGCCTTGGCATTATCAAACCGCCGATTAAGAAAGCCCTACTTTCATGCGCGGCAAGTTCGCGCATCCCAAGCGCCTAATCTGCGTTTGGCTGTGAAATCTGCGGCCAAAAGGCCTTTGGCATTTACCCCATCCTGCCGCGCGTATAATGTTTCGGCATAACCACCATCACTCAGGGAGGAGTGTCATGGCCACATTCAAATTCACCCGCAAATTGGCGGCAGGCGCCGCGCTTGCCGGCGGCATACTGGCGCTAGGCATCGGTCAGGCGGTGCTGCAAAACAAGGCCGAGGCGCAGCGCGAGATGGTGCAGGCGCCCATGTTCGAGGTTGATCCGCTGTGGCCCAAGCCGCTGCCTAATGGCTGGCTCCTGGGCATGGCCATCGGCGCGTGGGTGGATGATCAGGATCATGTGTGGATCATCCATCGCAGCTCGGCCACCTTGCACAACAACGAAAAGGGCGCGGAGTTGAACCCGCCCATAGCGGAGTGTTGCAAGGGCGCGCCGCCGGTGCTGCGCTTTGACCCGGCGGGCAATCTGGTGGGCGCATGGGGCGGGCCTGGCGCTGGCTACGAGTGGCCGGGCTCCAATCACGGCATCGTGATCGATCACAAGGGCAATGTGTGGATCGGTGGCAACGGGCCGAAGGATTCGCACATTCTGAAGTTCACCAAGGACGGCAAGTTCCTGCAGCAATTCGGCAGCATGGGCAAAAACGCGGGCAGCAACAGCCCCGATCAATTTGGCCGTGTGGCAAAAATCTGGATTGATCCGAAGGCCAATGAAGCCTACGTCGCGGACGGTTATCTCAACAAACGCGTCGCCGTGCTCGATGTCGATACCGGCAAGATGAAGCGTTACTGGGGCGCCTACGGCAACAAGCCCGACGACACCGACCTTGGCCGTTACGACCCGAAGGCGCCGCCTGCACAGCAGTTCCGCAACCCGGTGCATTGCGCGGATTTGTCGCACGACGGGCTCGTGTATGTGTGCGACCGTGCCAATAACCGGCTGCAGGTATTCAAGCCCGACGGCACGTTCGTGAAGGAGCAGTTCTACGCGAGGAACACGCTCGCATCGGGCTCGGTGTGGGACATCGCGTTTTCAAAGGATGCGCAGCAACGCTACATCTACATCGCCGATGGCCAGAACGAACGCGTACGCATCATCCTGCGCGACACACTGGAGGAATTGACCGCGTTTGGCGATGGCGGCCGGCAACCGGGCTTGTTCTACGGCGTGCACAGCCTCGCGGTGGATTCCAAGGGCAACCTCTACACCACTGAAACCTACGAGGGCAAACGCCTGCAAAAGTTTGTCTACAAGGGCTTGGGCAGCGTGCCGCGTGGCAATCAGGGCGCGGTGTGGCCCAAGCGGTAATTCTGGAATCGCGGGCGTCTCGCCCGCAACATGCTCGCCGCGGCACCGGTGCTTCCCTGCGGACGAGACGTCCGCGGTCCCGGGGATTGTAGGGCGGGATGGCTCCCGCCCTACATTTCTTACGGACGCAGCGTAAACGCTGACCGCCCCGGCGTGAGCAGCGGTTGCGCGAGTTGCACGAATTCGCACAACAGCTTGCGGGTGTCGCGCGGATCGATGATCTCTTCCACCCAGAACGTTTCCGCG
>JBJXEY010000380.1:0-6522 GCA_046153355.1 Burkholderiales bacterium | reverse complement strand
AAGCCTGGGTGTTTCGTTCCAAGCTTGTCGCCAAACGCTGGTACCGGCGCGCAAAAATAATTTGGGTATTCTCTTTTGACTTGTTTCAAAAAGCCCGCCAGACGTGGGCAATCGCGGCATGCGGCATCGTAGGACTTGGAATCTGGCGATACCGCTTTCATGGCGATTCAGCCAAACGACTGTTTAGTCAGTAGGAGCGCGGCCCAATAGGTGTCATCGTTACGCATCGAACTATCGCCTAACATGCGCAGGGCGCGCTGTTGATCGAGTTGCTGCGGCGCTAGGCCATCTAGCAAGCGCTTAGCCTCGTGCGGCGCATTACACACCAACACCATGTCGCAGCCGGCGGCGAAGGCCGCATCGGCGCGCTCGACGATGCCTCCGGCGGTGCTGGCGCCCTCCATGGATAGATCATCGCTAAAAATCATGCCCTCGAAACCCAGCTCGCCGCGCAAGATGTTTTGTAACCAAATGCGCGAAAAACCTGCGGGCTGCGAATCTACCTGCGGGAAGATGACGTGCGCCGGCATCACCGCCCGCAGGCCTTTGGGGATGAGACGTCGATAGGGAAGAATATCGCAGGCATCAATCTCGCCACGATGCCGATCATCCACCGGCACCGCAGTATGCGAATCAGCCTGAACATGACCATGGCCGGGAAAATGTTTGCCCACCGAGGCCATTCCGGCGGCGTGTAGGCCTTCGATCAATGCGCCGGCGAGCATCGCGAGTACTTGCGGGTCGCTGGAGAAGGCGCGATTGCCTATGACACTGGAGCGCCCAAACGCAACATCCAAAACCGGGGTGAAACTAAAATCGATGCCGTGATCGAGTAACTCGTTGGCGATCACCGTGCCTAGCGCTCTCGCCACCTGGCTAGCCGCGCCCCCCAAGCCCTCCAGTTCGGCCATGGGAGGAATTATCGTAAATCCATCTTTGAAACGCTGAACCCGCCCTCCTTCGTGGTCAACTGCTATGAGAAGTTTGGGATTTCTTATAGCGTGAATCGATGTCGTCAAGGCGCGTAATTGCTCGGGAGACTCATAGTTGCGCGCAAATAAAATCACCCCGCCTGTGAGCGGATGCGCGAGCAACGCCTGGTCGTCGTCCTCCAGAACGAGCCCTTTCACGTCCAGCATCACCGGGCCTAACGGCAAATTTATGCTCATTGCTTCTCCAATATGACAAAGGCCAGGGCAAAATCCGGTTCATCGGTGAGACTTAAATGGATGGCGGCAATGCCACGCGCCTCAGCCACCGCCGTCAAAGGGCCCAGGCAACGAATTATGGGTTTGCCGGATTTTTCGTTGGCCACGCCGATATTGCGCCAATGCACCGGATATCGCATGCCAGTGCCAATGGCCTTGGAAAAGGCTTCCTTGGCGGCGAAGCGCTTCGCCAGATAAGCCGCAGGGGCACGATGCGCGCGGAATTTCGCCAGTTCGTCATCGCAAAGTATTTTTGCGGCGAATCGTTCACCGAAGCGGCCTAGTGACTTCTCGATGCGAGAAATGCGGCACAGATCGGTGCCAATGCCATAGATCATGGCCTGCTCGCGACGTCAATCAAACGTTTCATTTCACGCACCGCCTCGGCGATGCCACAAAACACCGCGCGGCTGACAATGGCGTGACCGATGTGCAACTCCCACAAATCCGGCAATGAGGCGATGGCGCCCACATTGGCGTAATTCAAGGCGTGGCCGGCGTTGAAGCGCATGCCCAACTCGCAAATCAATCGTCCGGCCTCGCGCACCTTGTTCAATTCGCATTGAATTTGTGGGTCACGTAGATCGCCCTCCGCCGCGTGGAAAACATGCGCATAGGGGCCCGTATGCACTTCGCAAACCTCGATCCCGATGCGTTTGGCGGCCTCGATCTGTTCAACTTCGGCATCGACAAAAGCGCTCACCATGATCCCCGCGTCGCGAAGACGCGCCACCGCAACTGAAAGATTTACCTCGGCGGCGAGAATATTCAATCCGCCTTCAGTGGTGACTTCATGCCGGCCTTCTGGCACCAACATCGCCATTTCAGGTTTGATTTGGCGCGCAATACCGACCATCTCGTCAGTGGCCGCCATCTCGAAATTAAGCTTCACTCCAACCTCGGCGCGAATGCGCCGCACATCCTCATCCTGAATATGACGCCGGTCCTCGCGTAAATGCACGGTGATGCCATCCGCGCCACCGCGCAACGCTTCGCGCGCGGCGATCAGCGGGTCCGGTTCGTAGGTGCGCCGCGCCTGCCGTAGCGTGGCGACGTGATCCACATTGACACCCAGTCCAATCATAGTTCCAGCAACTCCCGAAATACCCGCCGGCTGTTTAATTGTCGCGGTTCAAGCCGATGATCGATGAGCGCGCGCATCAGGCCACGCGCTTCGTGCAGCACGCGCGCATCCTGCAACTCGTCGCGCGATAGGCACATTAGTGTCTTCCCCGAGATGGCGCCAGCTTGGTCATCAGGCGCCAGCAGCGGCCCGCGTTCGGGGTCATAAGTGTAGTGCCTCGCAGCATCGATACGCGCACCGCTCGTGGCATCGCGATCCAACATTAGGGCATAGCCCAACTCGCGCAACAACGCTTTCTCGAAGCGTCGCAAGGCGGGCGCAGGTGGCTCACCAGCGGACAGTTCACGCAGCACCTCGGCGTAGCAACGGTATAAGGGTTCATGCGCATCCTCGCGAGCCAGGAGCCGCATTAAAAGCTCGTTTAAATAAAAACCGCACAGCAAGGCTTCGCCGCGCAGCAGGGCGAGGCCGCCCTGCCACTCCGCGCGGGTCAGGGTTTTGACTTCGCTCTTGCCCATCCAGCCGATAGAAAGCGGCTGAAACGCCATCAGCGTACCGCGCATCGCCGAACGTGGCCGGCGTGCGCTTTTGGCGATCAGCATCACGCGCCCATGCGAGCGCGTGAACACCTCCACGAGGAGACTGGTTTCCTTGTAGGGGTAGCTGTGGAGCACATAGCCCTCACCCGAGAGGCGAGCGGCATCCGCTGTTTCTCCACGATGCGTTTCAGTCATACCCCAATCCGGCGAGCATGGCCGAGTTATCCGTCCAACCTGCCCTCACCTTGACCCAAACTTCCAGGTAGACCTTTCCGGCAAAAAGTTTTTCCAGGTCGGTGCGAGCGGCACTCGCAACGGCTTTCATTTTTTTTCCGCCCGCGCCAATCAGGATGGGTTTGTGGCTTTCCTTTTCAACTACCACCGCGGCAAAAATGCGCCGCACGCCAGCCACTTCCTCGAATTTCTCGATCACCACGGTGGCGCCGTAAGGAATCTCATCGCCCAATTGGCGAAACAATTTCTCCCTGATCCGCTCCGCGGCAAGAAAGCGTTCGCTGCGATCAGTCAGGCTATCCTCGTCAAACAGGGATTCCCGTATCGGCAGCATCGGCAGCAAGACTTCGAGCAGCGTATCGGTATTGCGGCGTTTTTCCGCGCTTACCGGCACCAAATGGGAGAGGTTCGTCATATCGTTAAAGGTTTGCAGGAAGGGCAGCAATTTTTCATTGTTGAGGGTATCGATCTTATTGATAGCCAGCACCAACGGCATGCCCTCGGGGACTTGTGCCAGGATTTTCCGATCGTCAGCCTCGAAGCGCCCTGCTTCGATCACCATCAGCACCACATCCACATCGCGCAAGCTGCGCTTGACGCTGCGATTCATCAGTTGATTCAATGCATCGCGATGCTGGGTCTGGAATCCCGGGGTATCGACGAAGATGTATTGCGCTGCGGGCAAACTCAAAATCCCCTTGATCTGATGGCGCGTGGTTTGCGGCTTACTGGAGGTAATCGACAAATGATCGCCGATGAGCGCGTTGGTAAGGCTTGACTTGCCGACATTGGGCCGGCCGACCACGGCAATCATCCCGCAGCGATGCGCTTCATCGGCCATCGGAAATTTTCTTGAAGGCGAGTTGTGCCGCTTGCTGCTCGGCCGCGCGGCGGTTGGCACCCAAGCCCTTGGTTCGAATCGACAAGGCGTCGATGACGCATTCCACCGCGAATTGTTGCGCATGCGCGGCGCCCAAGGTGGCAACCACCGAATATTTTGGCAATTTCAAGCGGCGCGCTTGGAGAATCTCTTGCAACTGCGTCTTGGGATCTTTTTCAAACGACTCGGCGTTACCTTGGCCAAGGGCCTCGCCAAGCAATAGTTGAACAACTTTTTGCGCTGCCGCGAAACCGCCATCCAGATATACGGCCCCTACAAGAGCCTCGAAGGCATCGGCTAGAATCGAGGGGCGCGACCCTCCCCCGCTTTTGAGTTCACCCTCGCCCAGTTGCAAGAAAGATCCCAGATTCAATTCGCGCGCGATGTGGTGTAAAGACTCCTGGCGGACATGGTTCGCGCGTAAGCGGGAGAGCTCGCCTTCGCGCAGATCTGGGTAACGGGAAAATAATTCTCCCGACACCAGACAGTTGAGGATGCTATCGCCAAGAAATTCCAAACGCTCATTATTCGGTTGACCGAAACTGCGATGCCTCAACGCCTCGTTCAGTAATTCGATGTTTTCAAACCGATAGTCGATTGACGATTGCAATCGGTCAAGATCCATCGCGAAACCGACCACTACCTTTTCGCCGTGCTCCCAGCGAAATCAAACAGCAAGCTCACATTGCCCACCAGAGGTACTTTCTGCGGATAGGAGAAAGAAATGACCAGATTGCCGCCGTCCTTGCTGATGTCAAGATCCTGGCTGGATATGACGCTAATGGCATCTACTTGCGCGCGCCGGTCAAACGCCTTGCGCACATCGGCCACCGATCCGGCGCGCACTTCGCCGCTTTCGACTACCCCGGCGATAGCCTTTTTAATTTGCATATATTCGAGATACGCGGGCCCCACCTTCATGCCGAATCCGGCGCACAGAACCAGCACGCTCATAATGATGATCAAAACCATCATCGACAAGCCTTTTTGATATTTCATGGCATCCCCCTCATTTAAATCCGCCAATACGGCCCAGATCGCTAAAATTAAACCAGATAAAAAACGCCCTGCCGACGATGTTGGTCTCGGGCACAAAACCCCAAACCCGGCTATCCGCCGAGCTGTCGCGGTTATCACCCATCATGAAATAATGCGCGGCAGGCACGGTACAGATCACGCCTTGACTATTGTAGAGACAATTATCACGAAATGGGAATTGAGTCATCGGCGGAATCGACGCGGGCGCATCGTCATCAACCAGGATCGAATGATCCACCGAGCCTAATTTTTCCTTGAAATGACGGGAATAGTGAATGCGCTCGCGGTGCAGAAAATCGGGCAATGTTTCCGCGACCACCTCCACGCCATTGATGGACAGGCGCTTGTTCTGGTAGCTAATTTGATCCCCCGGCAGACCGACCACGCGTTTGATGTAGTCCAATGAATGGTCGTCAGGGTAACGAAACACCATCACGTCACCGCGCTTGGGTTCGCCCAGTTCCACGATTTTTTTATTAATCACCGGCAGGCGAATACCGTATTCGAATTTATTCACCAAAATAAAGTCGCCTATTGCCAGGGTGGGAATCATCGAACCCGAGGGAATCTTGAAGGGCTCCACGAGAAAGGAACGCAGTAAAAACACAATCAGGATTACCGGAAAAAAACTTTTCGGATATTCGACCCACCAGGGTTCCGGCGCATCGGCCGCGCGCCATTTGCGAAACCAAAGCCAATCGGCCAACGCCACCAGGCCAGTAAAAACGGTCAGTGAAAAAAGGATCAGGGCAAAGTTCACGTCAGCGCCAATCTTCGCGTTGTCGCGCGCCGAGGCAGCCTTCTCGCGAACCGAGCCTTGCCTTCATTTGCCGCCTACCTGAAGAATGGCGAGAAATGCTTCCTGGGGTATCTCCACCGAGCCAACTTGTTTCATGCGCTTTTTGCCGGCCTTTTGTTTTTCCAGGAGCTTTCGCTTGCGGCTGATATCGCCGCCATAACACTTGGCCAACACGTTTTTGCGCAAGGCCTTGACGGTCTCGCGAGACAGTATGTGGGCGCCAATGGCCGCCTGCACCGCAACATCGTACATTTGACGTGGAATCAATTCGCGCATTTTCGCCACCAACTCACGTCCGCGATAATTGGCGTTTTCGCGATGCACCATCAAGGAGAGCGCGTCAACGCGATCACCGTTAATCAGTACGTCGAGTTTGACGACGTCGGCAGCGCGATATTCCTTGAATTCGTAATCCAGCGACGCATAACCACGGCTCGCGGATTTGAGCTTATCGAAAAAATCCATCACCACCTCGGATAGCGGCATCTCATAGGTGAGCATGACTTGGCGACCGACGTACTGCAGGTTCTTCTGCACGCCGCGTTTTTGCGTGCAGAGCGTAATGATAGCGCCCAGATACTCGTGCGGCAGAAAAATGGTGGCGGTAATGATGGGTTCGCGGATTTCTTCGATCTTCGACGGATCGGGCATTTTGGCCGGGTTCTCCACCATAGCGGTCGAACCATCGCGCTGTAACACCTCATACACCACGGTGGGCGCGGTAGTAATCAGATCCATGG
>JBJXEY010000378.1:0-9700 GCA_046153355.1 Burkholderiales bacterium | reverse complement strand
TGGCGCGGAACTCAAGCCTTTCCGTCGTGTAGGAATTGGCCGCCGGACCCTTGGTCGAAACCGCAAGCCGCGGGCTGGCGACCAGCGGTTGCGCGAGGTAGGCGGCCAGATCCTGGATGTCCGCTTTCGTCAAGTGGCCACGCAGCCGACTCATTTGCGAAATTGCGCCTAGGGCATATTCGATGGCCGTGGGATTTCTGGCGGCGCGATTAATGCCGTGCAGCGCGCCCGGCACGCCGCCGTGACAATCGACACAACTGATTCCGGCACCGTTTAGCCGACCGCCATCGTGATAGATGCGCTTGCCACGCAATGCGTCCTGGGCAACTGCCGCGTTGGCCAATAGGCAAAACATCAACACTAGGGGCGCCTGTTGCAAACGTCGCCCGTAGTAGCGGTCAAATGGTGCTGCCACCCGATTTTGACGCTAGCCGGTTTAGGCTCCTACAACGCCGCCATCGTTCCTGGTGATGGCGATGGTTGCGGAGCGTGGTCGCGATAAACCGCCATCCGGCCAATGGCTCGGGAAAGCCGATGGATTGCCAATGTCCGCGACTTTCACGTCTTCACCGGGATGCTGAATGTTGACGAATAGCGTTTTTCCGTCGGGGGTTTCGGTGATGCCGGTGATCTCACATTGTTTCGGGCCCACCAGGAAGCGCCGCAGCCTGTCATCCCCCAATTTCGCACCGACGTAGGTCTGCACCTGTTTTACCGCGCCTTTGGCATCGGTGTTGGTGACGGTGTGTCGCGCTTCGCCGTCGCCAACTCTGCCTGGCAACGCAGCCAGCATCATGCAATTGGTGACATCGGTATACGCGCCGTCGTCGGTCTGAATCCAACAGATGCCACTCGCACGCGAGAACCACAGTCCATCCGGGCTGGAAAAATCGTTATCCGCGCTCAAGCCCGATAAATTGACGCTGGCAGGGTCGGTTCCTGCGCGCGCGCCGAACAAAAATATATCCCAGCGAAACTTCATCGCGGCGGGTTCGTTGCCGGCTTCCAGCCAACGCACGATATGGCCATTGGGATTGCCGCGTTGCGCCGTGCCATCGGTACGTGCGTCGTTGTAATGGCGCGGATTGGCCGCATCGGTCGCCTCGATCGGCCGTAGGGCGGCATTGTTGTTGGTAAGGGTCATGTACACCGCGCCGCTGATCGGATCGACCGCGCCCCATTCGGGACGGTCCATTCGCGTTGCGCCCAGCGCGTCGGCGGCGAGGCGCGTGTTGATGAGCACATCGGCTTGGTCGGCGAACACGTACTTGCTGCCGGCAATACCGGGTGAGCCGTGTTTCAGTTCCAGCCATTCGCCGCTGCTGTCGGCGTTGAATTTCGCCACGTACAGGCGGCCATTGTCCAAGTACTTGTCGCCAGCGGCGAGGCCCCGTGTCGCATCCGCAGGATCCCATACTGCAGTGGAGACATATTTGTAGATGTATTCATTGCGCGAATCATCGCCGCTGTACCAAACCAGTGGCTTGCCGCGCTGCACGCGCGCGAGCTGCGCGCCTTCATGGGCGAAGCGGCCCAGGGCAGTGCGCTTGCGGGGTAGCGAATGCGCATCGAACGGATCGATCTCCACCACCCAGCCATAGGTGTTGGGCGCGTTGCGGTAATCATCGAAGGGCGTGTCGCCGGTGGCTTCGGCATTCCAGCGTCCGAACAGGTTGTCGGGCGAATCGGGGGTTATGGTGGCCCACAATTCACGCCCGGTTCCGGCGACTCCATAGCGCGCCAGAGAGACAACGTCCTTCGGCGAGCGACGTGCATTGTCGCTGGCGGCGTTGCGGCGGAAGTACCCAGCGAAGTTCTCCTCGCAGGTGACATAGGTGTTCCACGGTGTATAGCCGGCGGCGCAATTGTTGACCGTGCCACGGGTGCGCAGGCCATCGGGGGAGTACTTGGTGACCATTTGCAATGAACCTGCCGCGGGGCCGGTCAGCACTGCTTCGGTAAGCGTATGTACGCGCCGGTTGAAGGGGGAGTTTTGCTTATAACTCCAGCCGCCATCGGGCGCGCGTTGCACCTCGACCACGCTCACGCCGTGCACATAGAACTCGCGCAGCACCTCATCGGGTGCTGAGCGCGCCTGCGTGGCCCCCGCGCCTGTCGAGGACACGCCCTTGGCGTGTAGAAAGGAAGGGGTGATTGCCTCGTGATTCATCACCAGTAGCCCGCGATTACTCGCAGTGGGACTGTATTTGCCGTTTGCGCCTAGCCCGAAGAATTCGACTGCATCATGATGGTCGCCAGCGCGGTAGGCGAACGAGGCGGGTTGATCGGCACCGTCATTGCGGTAGGGCGGCACCATGGCGGCAATCGGATCGCCGAGGCGATAGAGAACCGTCGCCGTGTAGCCATCCGGCACGGTGACTTTGTCTTCCAGATTCTTCGCGACCGGTGTGAAGCGCAGCGCGGTAGGGCGGCGAGCGGTACGTGCATAGGCCTCGCCTGATTTTGGCGCCTGGGCGAGCGCGGCACTGTTGCCTACATAGCCTAGAACCGCAGCCGCTGCGGCGCCTTTGAATAATCCACGCCGTCCGGAGTTCTCCAAGCGATGTTGAATAATTTGTTCGAACTGAGTTGGGTCAAGCAGACGCGCGCGCGAATCGCTGCCGGTTGACGAGGATTCGCCGGTTTTCACGCAGGTATCGTCGCGTTTGGTCATGATTTAGATTTCCTTATTTCGTTGGTGCCAGCATGGCGAGTAACTGCACCTGCGCGCGGCGCGCCCGGCCGCGTTTGCGCAGGTAACCGCCATCGGCCTGCATTTCCCAGGCGTTGCTGTCGGAGAGGTAGGCGCGCAATCCTTCCTTGATCACACGCGCTTTGAGCTTCGCATCGCGAATCGGGATGCAGGCTTCGATGCGGCGGAACATATTGCGCTCCATCCAGTCGGCGCTGGAGAGCATCAAATCCTCGGCGCCGTCGTTCAGAAAATAAAAGATTCGCGAATGCTCCAAGAAACGACCCACAATCGAAATCACGCGAATATTTTCTGATAGCCCCGGTGCGCCGGGGCGTAAGGCGCACATGCCGCGCACGATCAGATCGATCTTCACACCGGCGCGCGAGGCGGCGTACAGCGCCTCGATCAGCCCGCGTTCCACCAGCGAATTCATTTTGGCGATGATGTGCGCGCGTTTGCCCGCGCGCGCGTGGCGTGTCTCGCGGCGAATGGCGGCGATCAAGCCGTCGTGCAAGGTGAACGGCGCGAGCAACAGCTGGTTCAGATTGCGCGCGCGCCCTAGGCCAGTGAGCTGTTTGAATACGTTGCTCACATCCTCGCCGATGCCCTCGTCGCAGGTGAGCAGGCCAAAATCGGTGTACAGCTTCGCGGTACGCGGATGGTAGTTGCCGGTGGACATATGCACATAGCGTTTCAATCGTCCGGATTCGCGGCGCACCACCAGGAGCATTTTTGCGTGGGTCTTGAAGCCCACCACGCCATACACCACATGCGCGCCAACTTCCTCGAGTTTCGATGCCCAGGTGAGATTGGCCTCCTCGTCGAAACGCGCCAGCAACTCCACCACCACGGTGACTTCCTTGCCGCGTTTGGCGGCGTCAATGAGGTATTGCATCAACACCGAATCGGTGCCGGTGCGATAGACGGTTTGTTTAATCGCGACCACATCGGGGTCGGAAGCGGCCTGGTCAAGGAAGTCGATGACCGGGGAGAACGACTGGTAAGGGTGGTGAAGCAGAATCTCGCCGCTACTGATCGCGGCAAACATATCCGGCGCTTTTTCAAGCTGTTTGGGCACTGAAGCGTGAAACGGCGGGTATTTCAAATTTGGCCGATCCAGCATATCGGGCACCTGCATCAGGCGCACCAGGTTCACCGGGCCGTCGACACGATAGAGATCGGCATCGGTGAGTTCAAACTGGCGCAGCAGGAACTGCTCCAATTCTGCCGGGCATCCGGTGGCGATTTCCAGGCGCACCGAGTCGCCGTAATGGCGTTGCGGTAACTCGCCCTGTAAGGCAGCGCGCAGATCCTTGATTTCTTCTTCGTCGAGGAACAGATCCGAATTTCGCGTCACGCGAAACGGGTAGGAACCGATAATTTCCATGCCCTCGAACAACGCGCCGACGAAGGCCTGCAACACTGAGGTGAGCAACACTAGGCGAACACTTTCGGGCGCGAGATGTTTGGGCAGTTGAATAATGCGCGGCAACACGCGTGGCGCCTGAACAATGGCGGTTCCCGAATTGCGCCCGAAGGCATCACGGCCTTCCAGTTGAATGGCGAAATTGAGAGATTTATTTAACACCCGTGGAAACGGATGCGAGGGGTCAAGACCAATCGGCGTGAGCACCGGCATCATCTCGCGGCGAAAGTAATCGTGCAGCCAATCGCGTTGTTGGTTATCCCAATCTTTTTCGGCGAGGAATTCGATGCCTTCGCGCGATAGCGCGGGAATAATTTCTTCATTCAGCAGACGGTACTGTTCGCCAACCAAAACGTGTGCCTGTTCGCTTATCTCGCGTAATACCGTTTCCGGCCGGGCCTCGTCGGCATGGCCGAAATCCCAGCCCATTTGAATGTATTCCATGAGCTCGGCCACCTGAATCTCGAAAAACTCATCGAGATTGGACGAGACGATACATAGGAAACGCAGGCGCTCAAGCAAGGGAATTTGGCGATCCGCAGCCTGTGCCAGCACGCGCCGATCAAACGCGAGAATGCCCAATTGCCGGGCAAGATAGCGCGGTCCGGAGAACTTTGTGGCGGGTCGGGCAGGGGTAGGCATGGAGCGCCCAGTCTAAAGATGAAATGTTGCAGTTTGGTTACACCGAGAATTCGAGTATTACAATCTAATTGTCACACTAAGCGAGGAAAATACCCCTCTAATATTCTGCAAAGAATGCGCAGTGGGTATTCGCTAAGGCGAAGGTTGGCCGCGCTTTGGACCAAATGATGGCTGCTTGGCCGATTGATCGATTGGGGAACGTGGTTTGAAACACGACATACTCGCCGCTCTGGACTTGGGGTCGAATAGCTTCCATCTGCAAATTGGGCGGGTCGTCAACGATCAAATCTACCTGTTGGATGGCCTACGCGACCCGGTGCAACTGGGCGCGGGTTTAACCCGTGATCGTCGTATCGACAGAGCCACGCAGCTCAAAGCCTTGGACGCACTGAGCCGCTTTAGCGAGCGGTTGCGCGGTTTTCCCAAAAGCGCGGTGCGCGCCGTGGGCACCAATGCCTTGCGTGTGGCGCGCAATGCCGAGCAATTCCTCGCTGAAGCGCAGGCGGTGCTGGGCTATCCGGTGGAAGTGGTGTTCGGCAAGGAAGAGGCGCGTCTTATCTACATAGGCGTAGCGCACTCCCTACCGGTCTCGTTTGAAGGCCGGCTGGTGGTCGATGTTGGCGGGGGTTCCACCGAGTTCATCATTGGCAGCGGACTCAAGCCGGAATTGCTCGAATCTGTGTCCATGGGATGCGTGAGTTTCAGTCTGCGCTTCTTCCCCGAGGGCCGGCTGGATAAACAAAACTTCAAAAATGCCGAGCTTGCCGCAGCCAACGAGATCGAGCGCTTCGTCGCACCATTCCAGCGCGCCGGTTGGAAGCAGGCGGTAGCCTCGTCGGGGACGGCAAGAACCGTCGCCTCGCTCTTGCACCAGCATGGCTGGTGCGAACGCGGCATCGACGCGCAAGGTCTGGCGCGCTTGCGCGCGGCAATGATCAGGGCGGGCGAGATTCGCGCGCTGCGCTTTCCCGAGGTGCGCGAGGATAGGCTGCGGGTGCTGGCCGGTGGCGTGGCGATATTGATCGCGGTGTTCGCGGAATTGGGCATCGAATTCATGGATGTCTCCGATAGCGCCCTTCGCCAGGGGGTGCTCTACGACTTGCTTGGCCGCGCGCGCCACCACGATCCGCGCGAGGCGACCGTCAATCATTTTCAGGCGCGCTATCACGTGGATACGGCGCAAGCCGAACGCGTTGCCTCGCTGGCCGAATCCGTACATCGCGAGCTCGCCGCCGATACCGCGGAGGAAGACCTGATGGTGTTGCACTGGGCAGCGGCATTGCACGAGATTGGCATCTCCATCGCGCACGCGGGCTATCACAAGCACTCAGCCTATATTCTTTCCCAGGCCGATATGCCGGGCTTTTCGCAACATGAGCAGGCGCGCCTGTCGCGCATTGTGCTCGCGCATCGGGGCAAGCTTGGCAAACGTGAGCTGGAGGGGCTGGCCGTGCGCAGTGCTGACTGGCAATTGATATTCTCGCTGCGCATCGCGGCGCTTTTTTGCCGCAGCCGAAACGACATTCGTTTTCCCCGCCTAAGAGTCAATGCAACCGAACTGGGGTTTCAACTGGCGTTGCCCGAGGGTTGGCTGGAAGAACATCCGATGACTCAGGCGGCGCTGGATGAAGAAGCCCAGGAGTGGGGAACCTTGGGCATGAAGGTCGAGTTGCGCGCCTACAGCGACGAACGCTTGCGCGCGGCGGGTTGAGCGAGGAGCAATCTATTTCGGGCTCAGACCAGCGCAGGGTCGATCACGGCCTTGAGCGTGACTATATTGTCTTCGCGCTGCAGCCACCACGCAGCTCCCTTGCGTATTTCCCAGGGTAGCTCGCGCCCGACAAGTAAAAACGCGGCAAGGCATCCCAAAGAAGGTTGATGCCCCACCAACACCGTGGTGCCGCCACACTCAGGCCATGAAATAGCCTGCAAAATTTTTCGCGGTTTCCCTTCCACCGACAATTCGGGAATGGTGCGAAATTTTCGTTCCAACGCCTGGGCCGTCTGCTGGGCACGCACCAAGGGGCTGGCGATCAGGTGGTAACGATCAGGCAAACGTTCCTGCAGCCATTTCGAGATACGCACCGCCTGCTTGCGCCCGCGGGAGGTAAGCGCTCGTTGCTCATCGATGTCGCCTTCCTCGGCGTGCGCGTGACGCCATAGAATCAGTTGCGCTTTTCGCTGTTTGTTGGTCATTTCTTGGCACCATCGTTATTCACGTAGGGGTCCTTCGCGACTAAACGGTATCTACTGCCGCGGTGTTCTGCGCCTCTTTGCCCGCTACTACTCGGCTGGGCGGAAAACGCGCCGTAAAACAACTCCCCTTTCCCAGCTCGCTGTCGACTTCAAGCGTGGCCTGATGCCGCGCCAGGGCGTGTTTGACTATTGCCAGACCCAGGCCGGTGCCGCCGGTTTCGCGCGAGCGGCTGCGATCAACGCGGTAAAAACGCTCCGTGAGTCGTGGCACATGTTCCGGGGCGATACCGGGACCGTTGTCCGTCACGCTAAACGTGGCCCCTTGTTCCCCGGCATTCCAGCGAATGGTAATTTCTCCCCCATGCGGGGTGTAGCGCACCGCATTGTTGGCCAGGTTGCCAAATGCACTCGTGATTTCACTGGTATTGCCCGCGAGCTTGCACCCGCCATCCGACACCATACGAATACGATGCTGCCCGCCAGAGAGGTGTTCGGCTTCGTTTTTGACCTGTGCCATCAGCGCATCGACATCGATGACCTCTGCGGCATCCGGCGGTGGCGAGGATTCAAGCGATGACAACGTGAGTAGATCTTCGATGATGCGTTGCATGCGGCGGCCCTGTTCGGACATGAGAGCAAGGTAATCGCGGGTTCGGGTTGCATCGAGTTTCAGCTCACGTACCGTCTCCAGAAACCCCACCATCACGGTGAGCGGCGTGCGCAGTTCATGTGACACATTGGCCACGAAGTCGCGTCGCACCACGTTGAGCTTGTGCGCCTCGGTTATGTCTCGTGATAGCAGTAAATGGTGATCTTCGACGAACGCCACGATTTGAATGGAAAGTATCAGGCCATCGGCGCGCGCGGTATTAAATACCAGGGGCTCCGCGAACAAGCCCAGATCCACATATTCGGAGAACGCGGGTTGACGAACCAGGTTGGTGATGGCTTGTCCAGTGTCGGTGGCAAGGCTGACGGAAAAATGGCCTTCGGCTGCGTCGTTGCACCAGACGATGCGCCGATCGCCATCCAGCACCACCACGCCGTAGGGAAGCGCTCGGCCCGCCTGTAGCGAGCGCGAAAGCAGTCGCGCGAAGCGGCCGCGGCGGCGGATTTCATCGCGATTGCGGCGGTAGAAGCGGGCGTATATGTCGTCCCATACGCCGCTACCTTCGGGAACCGGATCGTTGGTATTGCCAGCGACCCAGCGGTGCATAACGCTCAATTGATGCAGTTGCCGAAGGAGCAAAACGAGGCTGGTGATGCAAAAAATCGCCCAACCCCAATTCGCGCCGAAATTCAGTCCTACGACGGCAGCGATGACCGCGCCAATCGCCAGCACGCCCGCGATGTTTAGGTAGGTGTCTCTCATGCCATGCGCCTTTTGCCACCACAACAATTATCGCATGGTGAATTCGAATCGCGCGGTGAGCGCGTCATCAATTAGGGCAGCGCCCGGCAACACCGGTAACCGGTGCCTCTCACGGTGTCGATCAATTTGTCGTGACCGGTGGGCTCCAAGGCCTGTCGCAGGCGGCGAATATGCACATCCACCGTACGTTCCTCGACGAACACGTGATCGCCCCAAACTTCGTCGAGCAATTGAGCGCGCGAATAAACGCGTTCCGGATGCGTCATGAACCAGTGAAGCAATCTGAATTCGGTTGGACCCAGCTCCAGATTTTGGCCGTTGCCACTGACTCGGTGTGAGACCGGATCGATTTTTAGGTTCGATATTTCCACCACATCTTCGGTCAATTGCGGCGCGCGCCGGCGCATCACCGCCTTGATGCGCGCCAGCAACTCACGTGGCGAAAATGGTTTGGTGACGTAATCGTCGGCGCCCGATTCCAAGCCGAGAATTTTGTCCTGCTCGGCGGCGCGCGCGGTGAGCATGATGATGGGTACATCGCGGGTGCGTTCGTTGGCGCGCAACTGCCGCGCGTAGGTGATGCCCGAGGACCCCGGCAACATGCAATCGAGCAGCACCAGGTCGGGTAGCGCGGTTCTAACATGGTCCTCGGCTTGCGGAACGTTCGCCGCACGCAACACACGGTGCCCGGCATGCTCAAGATTCACCGCGATCAATTCCTGAATCGCCGGTTCATCCTCGACCACCAGTATGGCGCCGGTCATTGTTGTTTTTCTCCGTCTTTACGCGCCCTACGGGTTAAATCAAGCATTGGCCGGAACCGCTTCGGCGCTCGGGGCGTCGAGTTGCTTGTGTCTTATATCGGTGCCGCGGACGATGTAGATCACGTCTTCGCAGATGTTCTTTGCGTGATCGCCAATGCGTTCCACCGCCTTGGCGATCCAGATAATGTCCAATGCGGTGGAGATGGTTCTGGGGTCTTCCATCATGAAGGTGATTAACTGTCGCACCGTCGCTTTGAATTCGAAATCAATGATCCGGTCTTCCATGATGATTTTTTCGGCCACTTTCTCATCCAGCCGGGCAAAGGCATCCAGGGCTTGGCGCAACATATTTACTGCGGTGTCGCCGGTGTGACGCAAATTGGCGAAACGCGACAAGTCGGTCACGCTGCGTTCATGGATTTGCTTCGCCATGCGCGCGATCTTGTGTGCCTCGTCGCCAATACGCTCTAAATCCGTCACGGTTTTCGTGACCGCCATGATAAGGCGCAAATCGGTCGCCGCAGGTTGGCGTCTGACAATGATATGACTGCAATCCGAATCGATATCGATCTCGAATCGATCAACGCGGATTTCGGTTTCCACTA
>JBJXEY010000377.1:0-3810 GCA_046153355.1 Burkholderiales bacterium | reverse complement strand
CGTATGTCAGCATCGCGCCGCGTTGGTTGCGGAAGGCGCGGGCAGAACGCGTTCGTTTCTGTGCCCCTACCACCATTGGGCCTACTCGCTTGACGGGCAACTCATCGGGGCGCCGGCGATGGAGAGGGCACAGGATTTCGACAAGAATGCGATTCGCCTGCCGCAGATCAAGGTCGAATGCTGGTTGGGATTTATTTTCGTCAATTTCGATCCAGATGCACGTCCGCTGGCGCCGCGGCTCACGGCGCTTGCCGATATTCTGAAGAACTACGATGTCGCGAGCGCCGAAGAACCCTCGCGACCGGCCGATCTGCAGGCGGAGCATTGGAACTGGAAGGTCCGAGTCGAGAATTTCAACGACGGCTATCACGCCAACCGGCTGCATGCCGGCCCGGTTCACGACATCTGTCCAAGCAATCTCGCGAGTTTTCCCGAACTGCCCGAAGACTCGGCAGGGCATCTGCGCTTCAACCAGACACTGCATCCGGACGCGAGTTTCAATCCGACGCTCAAAGCCATTCTGCCGGTGTTTCCTCGGCTCACCGCCGAAGAGCGCCACCGGATGCTGTTTATCAATATTCTGCCCACCTTGTTTATTGTCGGACGCAGCGAGACACTCACCTACAATATTTTTTTCGTCCACGGCCCGGATGACATGTCCTCCCAGCGCGGGTGGATGGTGCCGCCGGGGGCGATGCGCGAGCCCTTGTTCAAGGAACGCTTGCAGCTCAATGTGGATGGCTCGAAACCGATCTTCGAACAGGATCGGCATGTGGATGAGTTGGTTCAAATTGGCTTGAGGTCACGCTTCGCGATTCGCGGTCGCTATTCGTGGCAGGAACAGACACAGAGCAATTTGAACAAGTGGCTGGTTGAGCGCTACAGGAAATATTGGGCTGGGAACAAATCGAAGTGGCAAGCACGTTCAATTCGTTAAGGGTTTACTGCGCCACGAAAATTTTTTTAAAGCGGCATAGGGCCGCGCTATTTTAGGAAAGTGATGGAGATATGGCAGAGAGAAAAACCGGCGCTGATGACTCGCGTGCTTTGGGAAAATTCCCTGTGTGGAAAACCCTCGACATCGGCGGTAAATCCAAAGAGCAACTGGTGGGCGAATTAAGAAAGAACCACATCCTCGTGGGCCCCTGGGCGGTGGACATGATGGACAGGCCTGACTTCGTCACACAGCCCACGGCGCAGACCACCAATCTGTCTATCGTCGAAGTTCGCGACCTGGGCTTCACCCGGGAGCCCTGGACCGTCAATGTGTTTGCGCGCATCAAGGAACTCGGCCATTCGTTGTGCGCGGCCGACGCCGGCCCGCACATTCGCCTGTCGTACATCGATCAATTGCCCGGCGAATATTTCTGGGTTGCCATGGATACCGGCACCGAGGAAACGCAACCTGACCCGCGCGTGTTCTTCATCGGGCGCAGCGACAATGGCACCCGCTGGCTGCGCGGCTATGCGGCCAAAGCCGATTTCCGCTGGGTGCTCAATAGCAAGTTCGTGTTTGTCACTGGCAAATAAGCCACTTGGCGAGGCTTTTTAATAATTATCTTGTCATTGCCATATTTGACGTGGCGAATTGGCCAATTTATATCTATTAGTGAAATAAATACTTCTCAGCCGAGGGCGTCGTACAGCGCCTCGATCACCCGCGCCCGCGTTGGCACGGTGACATCCGCATGCGGCTTATTCATTGCGTAGGAAAACCCGAGCTTCGCATCCGGGTCGCCAAAACCAATTGCGCCGCCCGCGCCTTGGTGCCCGAAGGCGCGAGGATTGGGCCCCATCCAGGCATTGGGTTTGGAACTCAACACCACGCCCGAGCCCTGGTGATAGTGTCGGCCCAGGTAGCGCTCCTTGATGTTGTGTTGCTCGGTGATCATGGTCTCAAGCGTTGCGCGCTTCATGAGGTGAACGCCATCCTGGTCACCAAGTACCAAGGCGCCATAAAGCTTTGCCACCGCGCGCGCATTGCCGTGACCGTTAGCTGAGGGAATCTCCGCCGTGCGCCAGCCCATCGAATTGAAATCTTCATCCGGCGCGAGCGGTTGCCAGAACCCGCCTTCGGCGGTCGCATAGGGATCGATGATGGCTTTGGCCATGGGGCTATCCGGCGGTAGCGCCCATTCGGCGCAGCGCGCCAAATCCTTTTTATCTAGGCCGATGCGGTAATCCAGATTCAAGGGTTCGGCGATTTCGCTGCGAAAAAAAGTGCCCAGCGTTTTACCGGTTACCCGGCGTACCACTTCGGCGAGGATGAAGCCTTGCGTGAGCACGTGGTAGCCCGCGTCAGTGCCGGGCTCCCAGGCGGCAGGCTGGCGCGCCAGGGCCGCGGCCATCACCGCGTGATCGTAGACGCTGCCGCGTGGGATAGGTTCGCTCACCAACGCCATGCCGGCGCGGTGATCCAG
Source organism: Burkholderiales bacterium (assembly GCA_046153355.1). Lineage (GTDB taxonomy): Bacteria > Pseudomonadota > Gammaproteobacteria > Burkholderiales > SG8-39 > 2-02-FULL-62-17. Next base: position 1,390 of record JBJXEY010000377.1, on the reverse strand, counting down.
CACGTATTTGAGTTGCAGTTTTTCCTTGTCATTGGCGGCGAACTCGGGCCAGTAGCGCGCTACCGGTGCCTGTGGGTTAATCAAGCCGCGATCAGCGAGGATGTAGACACAAATTCCGGTAATGGCTTTGGACACCGACATCATGTTGACAATGGTGTCCTTACCCCAGTCTTGCGTCTGTGCTTTGTCCTTAAAGCCACCCCATAAATCCATCACCGGTTTGCCGTCGATGTTGCAGGCGATGCAGGCGCCGATTTCCAGGCCTTCCTCGAAATTTTTAACGAAGCGATCCCGCGCCGCAGCGAATTTTGGGTCGCACCAGCCTTCAACGGCGTAAGTTTTTCCACCGTGTGTGACGGTGGTTTTCAGTTGTTCCATGTAAAGGTTCCTGTATGCGCGATTGGGTTCAATTGCCGAAAAATATGCCGCCATTGATATGAATCACCTGCCCGGTCATATAACGCCATGCCGGCCCGCACAGCGACACGACCGCTTCGGATACCTCATCCATGGTGCCCGAGCGTCCCAATGGCACCTTGTCGTGTCCATAAAGAGAATTCAATTGCGCCACCTTGGCCGGGTCATCGTCGGGGGCACGCATCGACGCCGGCGCCACGCAATTGACGGTAATGCCCATTGGACCCAGCTCGTGCGCGAGCGCGCGCGTGAGCCCAAGCAAGCCGGCCTTGGCGGTGATCATCGCTGCTGCGTTACGCGCGCCGGTATGCGCCGAGACGCCGCCAATGTTGATGATGCTGCCTTCCTTATTCGCCATATGCGGCGCGGCGGCGCGGCTGCAAAGAAACGTACCATCCAGCGTGGTGTGCAGGATGTCGTGCCAATCTTCCAGCTTATAGGTTGCAAGCTCGCTGAAGCGGCGCACCGAGGCGTTGTTGATAAGGATGTCCAGGCGGCCATAGGTTGAAATGCTATTCGCGATCAAGGCATCCACCGCCGCCGGGTCGCTGACATTGGCAAGGTGAGCTATCGCGCGGCCCTTTCCGTGGGCGTCTTCGATTTCCTTGGCGACGGCTTCGGCCTCGGCTTTGGCGCTACGAGCGTTAATCACCACCGAGGCGCCAGCTTGCGCCAGTTTATGCGCGATGACACGACCGGTACGGCGTGCGCTGCCGGTGACGATGGCGACTTTACCGTTGAGATCGGGGGCTGCTTGCATTGATTTTTTTCGTATTTAAATTGGCGTGGGCGCCAAGGTCGTTGGCGTCGTGCTTACATTGGCAGGGCCAGGATTATCGCGTATTAGCAAATCTGCGCGCTTGGGGAAAACGCGCGGAAATGATGGATTACATCGAGGGCCGATAGGTCTGGGGCCGCGCGTCGATGGCCTCGGCCAGCGCGCTCGACCACGACGCTTCGGTACGGGGTAGCG
>JBJXEY010000565.1:0-2512 GCA_046153355.1 Burkholderiales bacterium | reverse complement strand
ATGTGGCAACACCCAAAGCACTGGTGCTCAACAGCACAACTGGCGTAAAGGCTTGTTGCGGGTTGAAGGGCAATTTAGGCATCAAAGCGGGGAAGGTGCCGTGCGCAGTGGCCGTGATCAAGACCGTCAGGCCATTGGGTGCAGACTTGGCAGCGATACCTGTGCCTATGGAGCCACTGGCGCCCGCTTTGTTGTCGGTCACAACAGAAACTTTCCATTTATCGGCCAACTTAGGGCCCAAAAGTCGCGCCAACAAATCTGCCCCAGTGCCCGTTGTGAAAGGCACCAAAAGCGTGACCGGGCCAGCAGGGTATGCGCTGTTAGCGGCAGGGCTATTTTGGGCATTGGCAGCACTCAAGGAAAAAGTGCTCCAGCATGCCAATGCCGCTAAGCAAAAGGTCACGCGGCGTGTGAAAGAGCCAGGCTGATTGTTTGATTGAGACATACAAAATTTCTTTCACTTAAACAGGCAATTTGCTTTTCCAAACATTCCAAGGACGTTCCACTTGACCCGCATTGGTTTCCGCAGAATTGCGCGCTTCTTCTTCAGACAAATAAATCGGCTCGCCAGCGCCCATGCCAAAGCTCATTCTCATGGCTTCGGCTTGAAGCTTGGCATTGCCTTCGGTGTAGTACGCACGGAACACCGCAAGTTGAATTGAATTGGCCACCACCACATTGCCATGGCCACGCAGCAAGGCCACGGTGTTGTTGCCTAGCGTGTCTGCCAATGACTCGCCAATGCTTTGATTGCGAATGAGCATGTCGGAGGTCTCGCCCAGCGTATCGCGAATTTCAAAGGTGGGCACGCTGCTGCCCAAGAAACCGCTCATGTGGCAGATGGGACGCAGGCGAGCACCTGTGACGCCAAATGGAATGATGGCCGGCGAATGGCTGTGCACCACCGAATTGACATCGGGCCGTTTTTTGAAAATAGCACTGTGAATGAAACGCTCTAGATAAGACTTGCGACCCTGTGCATCGTGCACGTCACCATTCAAGTCGCACTCCACAATGTCAGAGGCCCTCACAGATGCAGGCGCCATGCTTCGCGCGATAAAAAATCGCTCGGGATTTTCTGGATGCCTGACACTGATATGGCCAAAGCCGTCAAAGACGCCTTCGTTGGCCAAGATTTGATTGGCCGTGGCCAAGTCTTCTAAGAGTTGTTGAATAGCAGGTGACGTTGACATGTTGGCTTTCTCGATCTGTGATTTTTTTTCAATTTACTTCGTTAAAAACAAACGAGTCCAGTGCTGATTCCATTTCTCAGCCTCGTCAACCACGATACCTGGATCTGTCAGAACGTAATTGAAGTTGTTCAAGTTAGATTTCACTTTTTGACTGGCAGGTGGACGACCCATGCTGTTCAACAGCGTTTGTGCTTCAGGCGACAGAATAAAGTCTGCCAACAACGCAGCGGCATGCGGGTGCGCTGCATTTCGTGCAACACCCACGCCTTGGGGCCGCGCCAATGTGGGCTCAATGGGCACCCAATCGATGGGCGCGCCGCGCTGCTTCAAAGATTGGGCGTTGGCGTTGTAGATGGTCAAGCCCACATCGGTCTCACCCGCCGCCACCATTTGCGCCAACAAAATGTGACCTTTGCGCACATCTGGTTTTTGCTCTGACAATTTCCGGAAGAACGTCATGCCGCGTTGTTCGCCCAAAGCGTTCACCAAGCCGCCCATCCACTCAGCGTCGGTCGACTCAATGGCAATGCGGCCTTTCCACTTAGGCTCTGTAAAGCCTTCGTAGTGTTTGGGCAAGTCTTCGCGTTTGACCTTTTGTGTGTTGAAAGCAACCACAAAGAAATTCACACGGTCGGGCATCCACATGCGGTGCTTGGGAATCATGCCTTGCGGTAAATCTGCAATGTGCGGACTGTGAAATTCGGAAAGCATTTTTTCGCGTGCCAACATTTCCATCTCGGGCCCATTGGTTTCAACCACATCCACCGTATGGCGCTTGGCACGCCCTTCATTCACAACGCGCTGAACAACCCCATCACTTAAACCTCGCCACACTGTCACTTTGATGCCATACTTTTTTTCAAACTCTGCCATCAAAGGAACCGACTCGGTTGGGGCCAATGAGGTGTAAAGCGTGACGGCGCCTTCTTTGCGTGCACGCTCTAAAAGCCAAGCCTCGCGATCTGGTGCCTTGTTCATGAAAATGGCATCGTGTGGGCCGGCACTTTGAACCACTGTTGTTTGGGCTATTGCGGACACACACAGCAAGGCTGTGGCCAAGCCAATTGCAAGCCTTCGCGAAATGACTTTAGATAATTTCAAATCTCGATCAAAACAAACTTGCTGCATGAAGCTCTCCTTCAAATTGAGGTCAAGATGGATTTCACACGTGCAGGGTTCATGGGTGCTTGGCGCATCCGAATACCTGTCGCATCAAAAAATGCATTGGCCACCGCTGCTGGCACCACGCGGCAGGTGGCTTCGCCCGCGCCTGTAGGCGGGGCTTCTGGTCGGTTGATCAACACAATGTCAATTTCTTC
>JBJXEY010000361.1:0-2735 GCA_046153355.1 Burkholderiales bacterium | reverse complement strand
ATCGAACTTATCGCGCTTCGATGGGGTGCGTTACGGTTACCGTGCGCCCGAATACACCGATTTGACCGACATGTACTGCAAGACCCGCGCGCAAGGGTTCGGCGCCGAAGTAAAGCGGCGCATCTTGATTGGCGCCTATGTGTTGTCGCACGGCTATTACGATGCCTACTACCTTCAGGCGCAACGTATCCGCCGCCTGATCGCGCAGGATTTCGAGGCGGCGTTCAAAGTATGCGATCTGATCATGGGGCCCACCTCGCCCTCGGTGGCGTTCAAGCTGGGCGCCAAGGCCGCCGATCCGGTACAAATGTACCTAAACGACATCTATACCATCCCCGCCAATTTGGCGGGTTTGCCGGGAATGTCCATCCCTTGCGGATTCGGCGCGGGTGGATTACCGGTGGGCTTGCATGTGGTGGGGAATTATTTCGACGAAGGACGCATGTTGTCCGCAGCGCATCATTATCAGCGGGCCAGCGACTGGCATTTGAAGGTGCCATCGCCATGATACGCAGCCAAGGCTATCGACCGGAGCACGCATGATGGATTGGGAAATCGTCATCGGCCTGGAGACGCATGCGCAACTGTCGACCGTATCGAAAATATTTTCTGGAGCGTCCACCGAATTTGGCGCCGACCCCAACACCCAAGCCTGTGGTGTGGATATAGCCTTGCCCGGCGTGCTGCCGGTGATCAATCGCGGTGCAGTGGAGCGAGCCATTCGTTTTGGCCTCGCGGTCAATGGCGGAGGCGACAACAATGTTTGCCGCCGCTCGGTTTTCGCGCGGAAAAATTATTTTTATCCAGATCTGCCAAAGGGCTACCAAATCAGCCAGTTCGAGTTGCCCATTGTCGCGGGCGGTGAGGTAACGATTACCACCGCCAAGGGCGAGAAAACCGTGCGTTTGACGCGCGCGCATTTGGAAGAGGACGCCGGCAAATCGTTGCACGAAGATTTTCGGGGCATGACTGGTATCGACCTCAATCGCGCCGGCACGCCGTTATTGGAGATTGTTTCCGAACCCGACATGCGCTCGGCCGATGAAGCGGTGGCCTATGCCAAAGCTTTGCATACGTTGGTGCGGTGGATTGGTATTTGCGACGGCAATATGCAGGAGGGCTCGTTTCGTTGCGACGCCAATGTGTCGGTGCGCCGGCCGGGGGCGCCGCTTGGCACGCGACGCGAGATTAAAAATCTCAATTCGTTCCGTTTTCTGCAACAAGCCATCGAATATGAGGCGCAATGGCAGATCGATACCCTGGAAGGCGGCGGAAAAATCCGGCAGGCCACGGTGCTCTTTGATTCGGTAACCGGTACCACGCGAGAAATGCGCAGCAAGGAAGATGCTCACGATTACCGCTATTTCCCCGATCCGGATTTGTTGCCTGTTGCGATCGACGAACCGTGGATCGAAAGGGTACGTACCGCGCTTCCCGAATTGCCCGAGGCAATGCGGCAGCGATTCGAAGCGCAATACAAATTATCTGCGTATGACGCCGGGCTTTTGACTGCCAACCGCGACACGGCGATTTATTTCGAGGCGGTAGCAGAAAAGTCCGATGCCAAGTTGGCCGCGAACTGGATAAATGGAGAGTTTTCCAATCGACTGGGCGAGAGCAATCTTGACATGGGCCAAGCGCCACTTGGCGCGGCGACGCTGGCTTGGATGATCAACCGAATCGCGGACGGCACCATTTCCGGCAAGATGGCGAAGGACCGAGTGTTGCCGGATTTATGGAGCGGTCAATACCATGGTGCGAGCGAGGTGGATCTGGCCGCGTATCTGCAAACCCATGGCCTCGCGCAAATTTCGGATTCAAGCGAAATCGAAAAAATTATCGATCAAGTGCTCGCGGCCAATGTGAAGTCAGTGGAAGAATTTCGCGCTGGCCGGGAGAAAGCCTTCAATTCTCTGGTCGGTCAGGCAATGAAAGCCACCAAGGGCAAGGGAAACCCCGCGACGATCAATGAAATTCTGCGGCGCAAGCTCGAACAGTAATCGCGCCGCTACGCACTCGATTCAGTGCGTTATCTTTTGGCAGCAGGTTTGGTGAGCTCGGTGTACCGGCGCTTGTCAACGTCGTAACGCGTGTTAATGGTATCGATCTCTTTGCGTTTCGCGTCCAACAACTCACGCTGATTTTTCAATTCCACATCCGTGTTTTGAATATCCTGCTGTAGTTTCGGCGGCGGTGTTGCCTTGGCGTAAAACTCCTTTTCTTTCTCAAGGCCGTCGCGCCGCTTTTGCGCCCCGCCAATGCGGCTCTCGATTTGTTTGATGGCTTCCTCAGCCTGTTTCAAGGCACGGGCGCGCGCTTCGTCGATGTCCTTGGCGCTCGAATAAGTATTGAGCAACGCCGCATTTTTGCGACGTTCCTCGCTTAACTGCTTGTCTTGCTCGGCCTTGAGTTTCTTCTCAGTTTCGATCGCATCCAACTGCTCCTGAGTCAGTACGCGATTTTCCTTGACCACGCGCCCTTGACTCGATAGTTCCTGGGTAGTTTTTCCCAGACACTCCTGCGGAGGGGTTTGCGTTACGTAGGTTTTGCCTTTGGCATCGACGCAGCGATAAATTTTCTGCTGTGCCTGGGCGTACGTTTCTGTCATCGTGGCAAATGCCAAAGACGCCACCAAAATACGGCTAAGCATGTTGAACTGTCCCATAAAGTTTGCGGTACTCCTCAATGGCACCGATATTTTGCCGGAACTCGGGGCGGGAATGTAGAAAGCCCAG
>JBJXEY010000355.1:0-20258 GCA_046153355.1 Burkholderiales bacterium | reverse complement strand
ACCGCGGCGCGGCGGCGGTATTGCGAACCATTCCGTCGAAGATTTTGTCCCTGGAGCAGTTGAAGGCGCCGAAGATTTTCGAGGAACTGGCCGACCAGCCGCGCGGCGTGGTGCTGGTGACGGGGCCAACCGGTTCGGGCAAATCGACTACCTTGGCGGCGATGGTGAATCACAAGAACGAAATCGAGGAAGGCCACATCCTCACCATCGAAGACCCAATCGAATTCGTGCATGAATCGAAGAAGTGCCTGATCAACCAGCGCGAAGTCGGCCGCGATACCTTGTCCTTTAACGCCGCGCTGCGCTCCGCGTTGCGCGAAGACCCAGACGTAATTCTGGTGGGCGAAATGCGCGATTTGGAAACCATCCGTTTGGCGCTCTCGGGTGCCGAAACCGGCCACTTGGTGTTTGGTACGCTACACACCTCTTCAGCGGCTAAAACCATCGACCGAATTGTCGACGTGTTTCCCGCCGCGGAAAAAGAAATGATCCGCGCCATGATCTCCGAATCGATTAAGGCGATTATTGCGCAGATGCTGTGTAAAACCAAGGACGGCAAAGGCCGTGCGGCGGCGCACGAGATCATGGTGGGCACGCCGGCAATCCGCAACCTGATTCGCGAGGCCAAGATCGCGCAAATGTATTCGGCGATTCAAACCGGGCAGCAGTTCGGTATGAAGACCTTGGACCAGGATCTGCAGTCACATGTGGCGAAAGGTATTATTTCGATGGAAGAGGCACGTTCGAAAGCGGCCAACAAGGACAACTTTAAATAAGGCTAGGCGCTGCGACAACCGATAATCGTCAAATATCACACTGCCAACCTTCAGATACCTATCAGATCAATAACATATAGCGAGGCAAAAAATGGATCGCGGACAAGCCACTGAATTCATGTATACGCTGTTGCGTGCGATGTTGGCGAAAAAAGGCTCGGACCTTTTCATTACCGTGGGCTTCCCCCCGGCGATGAAGGTGGATGGCAAGATGACGCCAATGTCCAATCAGGTGCTCTCGCCCACGCACACCGGCGAATTGGCGCGTGCCATCATGAACGACAAGCAAGCCGCCGAGTTCGAAGCAAAGAAGGAATGTAACTTTGCCATCGCGCCCGCCGGCATCGGACGCTTTCGCGCCAACGCCTTTGTGCAGCAGGGCAGCATCGGCCTGGTGATGCGCGTCATTACCACCACCATCCCCAATTTCGATCAGATGGGCCTGCCGCCGGTGTTGAAAGACGTGATCATGAATAAGCGCGGCTTGGTTATCATGGTGGGCGGCACGGGTTCGGGCAAATCGACCTCGCTTGCCGCAATGATCGATCACCGCAATCGCAATCACTTTGGTCACATCATCACCATTGAAGATCCGATCGAATACGTGCATCCGCACAAGAGCAGCTTGATCACCCAACGCGAAGTGGGCGTTGACACCATGACCTGGGAAGACGCGCTGCACAACACCTTGCGTCAGGCGCCCGATGTCATTCTGATCGGCGAGATCCGCCACAAAGAGACCATGGAGCATGCCATCGCGTTCGCCGAAACCGGCCACTTGTGCCTGGGCACGTTGCACGCCAACAGCGCCAACCAAGCGTTGGACCGGATCATCAACTTCTTTCCCGAGGAGCGCCGCCAGCAGTTGTTGATGGATTTGTCCCTTAACTTGAAGGCACTGATCGCGCAGCGCCTGGTTCCCTTGAAAGAAGGCAAGGGCCGCGCCGCCGCCGTCGAGATTCTGCTTAACTCGCCCTTGATTCAAGACTTCATCTTCAAAGGGCAGGTAACGGAAATCAAGACGGTCATGAAAGCCTCGCGCGAGCTTGGCATGCAAACTTTCGATCAACACCTTTTCGATTTGTATGAAGAAGGCAAGATCAGCTACGAAGACGGCCTGCGCAACGCCGACTCGGTGAACGATCTGCGCCTGATGATTAAGCTCAATTCCAAGGGGTCGAAAGATCGTGACCCGAACGCCGGCATCGAGCATCTCAACATCGTCTGAGTCTTCGCCCGCTTCTTCGACCGAGTGACGCATGGGGTTTGAGCTTTGCGCAAACTGGCTGGGCTGGTAGCAGATCGCGGCGCTCGCCGTATTTGCCGGTTATATCGTTTTGGCATGATCGGCGTGAACGCCTTAGTGACGCAGTGAATCTTTGCCTGATGCTCTAGTGAGCACATGCTAGGATCGACGCCCATCTCCCACCGAAAGCGCCCATGGCCACTCAGCACGACACCCGTAGCATGGCGCTATTTTGCGATTTCGAAAACGTTGCACTGGGCGTGCGTGACGCCAAGTACGCCAAGTTCGATATTGAAAAAGTTCTCGAGCGCTTGTTGCTAAAGGGTTCGATCGTCGTCAAAAAAGCCTATTGTGATTGGGAGCGCTATAAGGAATTCAAGAACGACATGCATGCCGGGAGTTTCGAATTGATCGAAATTCCCCACGTGAGGCAATCGGGTAAGAACTCGGCCGACATCCGCATGGTGGTGGATGCGCTGGATCTTTGCTACACCAAGGCGCATGTGGATACCTTCGTCATTATCAGCGGCGATTCGGATTTTTCGCCCTTGGTCTCCAAGCTCCGGGAAAATGCCAAGACGGTGATTGGCGTAGGGGTGAAGAACTCCACCTCCGACCTCTTGATTTCCAATTGCGATGAATTTATTTTCTACGACGACTTGGTGCGCGAAGACGAGGCCAAACGCCGCGCGGCAAAGAAGCGCACCGAAAAACGCGCCGCCGCCCCGGCAAAAGAAGCGCCCAGCGCTAGTGAAGATAAACAACAGGAGGCTCTCGATCTGGTACTGGAAACAATCGAAGCCTTGATCGCCGAGCGCGGCGAAGGCGAGAAAATCTGGGGGTCAATGGTCAAACAAGCGCTCAAGCGCCGCCAACCTGGCTTCAATGAGTCCTATTACGGCTTTCGTGCATTCTCCGAATTGTTGGAGGAGGCGGAAAAGCGAAAACTGCTTCGGCTTGAGCGCGACGAAAAATCCGGCGGGCAGATCGTGCAATTGATGCAGGTCAAAGATTAAGACGATAAAAAGAGGCGCAAGCCAAGATAAAAAGAGGCACAAGCCAAAAGGCACAAGCCAAATAGTGCGGCGCATCAAATTAGGGAAGAGTTCAATGCCGATCAGGTCCAAGATCGTAGCCGCTTTGGCTTTTTGCCCCATCGCCATGGGGTTTTTCACCCTCGCGCAGGCGCAAACATTCCCTGCCAAACCGGTGCGCATCGTCATTCCGTTCGCCGCAGGTGGTGCGGTGGATACCGTGGGCCGGATGGTCGGCGCCAAACTCTCCGAAGCGTGGAAACAAGCAGTGGTGGTGGAGAATCGTCCCGGTGCCGGCGGCATCATTGCCGCCGATACGGTGGCGAAATCGCCACCCGATGGACACACCAGCTTGCTTGCGACCATTGCGCTTGCCGTGACGCCCAGCACTTATCGTAAATTGCCCTATGACCCGATCAAGGATCTTGTACCCCTCACGCAAATCACCGCGCATTCCCTGGTGCTCACGGTGAACCCGAAGCTTGGCGTGGGCAGTTTCGCGCAACTGATTGACCTTGAAAAATCCAAGCGCGGCAGTTTGAGTTACGGCACCACGGGTACCGGTACCTCGACACACCTGTTGATTGAAATGCTCAACCTGGCGCTGAAAACCGAATTTGTTCACATCCCCTATAAAGGCGATGCGCCGCAAGTCGCGGCGATGCTGGGCGGTGAAGTGCAACTGGGCCTGGTGGCGGTGATCAGTGTGATTAACCACATTCAAGGCGGGAAACTCAAACCCGTGGGGGTCACGGGCAACAAACGTTCGCCGCTTCTACCCGAGGTGCCAACCATGGCGGAGAACGGCATCGCTGGTTTCGAGACTGGTAGTTGGATGGGATTATTCGTTCCCGCAGGCGTACCCGGCGAAGTCATGACTCGCTTTCAGGGCGAAGTCGCCAAAGTTATTGCACTACCCGATATGCGCGAGCGCTTCGCTAAGCAGGGTTTTGAAGGTATCGGCAACACGCCGCAGGAATTCAATGCCCGCTATCAGGCCGACGCGACCACCTACGCGCGCGTGGTGCGCGAGGCCAAAATTCCCCCGCAGGAATAATCGTGACAATCAAACAAACGATTTTGAACCGAGTCTTGCGCTGTGTGGTGTTGATCGCTTTATCTTTGTTAGGAACACAGTCGTTTGCGCAGGTCCCCACCGAGCGGCGCTTCGCCGATCGCGCTTCCTGGGTGCAACTGGATTTGCCGCAAGCCTGGTTTGGGCCGCGCTATACGCTGAGCACGCGATCCGGACCGCAGGCCGCCGCGCAACAGGCTGGCGCCGCCTATTGGTTGTCGTTTGAGTATTTGCCCGTTGCCGCGGATCAAAAGCGTGAGTCGCTGCTGCGCATGTCCGTTTTTCCGTTGGCGACCTGGCAAAAGCTCGGTGTCGCGGCGCCACCGGGCGATCTGGTCGTGCTCACCGATACGCGCGTCTACCTAGGTGCGCTGGCCACGAGTAATCCTTACCCTACGGAAAGTGAAGACGCGAAACAGTTCGATGCGATGCGTTTTACACCACAGGCATTGTTGGATGCGTTTTCCATACTCGGCGACGCGGAGCGCAATAGCGTGCGGTCGGTGAGCATCGGGAAACCGGCGCCGCGCAATCGTCAATTGGCCGATGGACGCCTTGTTTGCACGGGTCGCGAGCCTGGCTGGACGCTTGCCATTGCCAAGGGCGCTAACGCGCGCTATAGCGCCTCTGACGACGCTAAATCCGATGCGGCCAGAAAATCCAATGTGGCATCGAAATCCGCCAAGTCCCGCGATGCTGATCGCCAAGGAGCCGGCAAAGATAAGTCATCGAAAAGCAAGCCAACGCCGCAAGCACAGGCTCTGCAAGGTCGCATGGCGTTCACCGAGTCGGAGGCGGTGTGGCGCGGACGTGCCGGCAAGGCGGGCGATTGGGTGGCGGTGATGCGGGAAGATAGCTGCGAAGTCGCGCCGGGCGGGCGCGGTAGTCACTCGGTGTTGCTGTCGCGCCCGGATGGGCGCGCCTCGCAGGGCTGCTGTCGCCTCGCCAATTAAATGGCTGATCGGGAATAAATCGTCGGCTACTCAGCCGGTTTTATCCCGCCTTCTTTCACCACCTTGGCCCATTTATCGATTTCGGTGCGAATCAAGGCGGCGAATTGATCCGGTGCCTGTCCGCCCGCCTGGGCGCCTTGCGAGGCCCAGATATCCTTCGCGTCTTGTTGTTGAAGATACTTGGTGGTTTCGGCATAGACCCGATCGATCACCGCTCTTGGTGTCCCGCTCACCGCCCACATGCCATACCAAGTACTCAACTGAAATCCTGGAACACCTGCCTCGGCGGTGGTGGGCACCTCAGGCAAGATCGGCGAGCGCTGCGGTATTGCGATCGCGAGAGGGCGTAGTTTTCCGCCCTTGATTTGGTTGGCGGAGGTACCCATGCCATCGAAGGCCATATCGACTACGCCCGAGACCAGGCCGAGCATCATCGGACCCGCACCCTGATACGGTACGTGCACCAATTTCGTTCCAGTAAGGATGCCGAATAACTCGCCGCCCAGATGGTGCGAAGTCCCCGCGCCCGCCGAGCCAAAGTTGAGCTTACTGGGGTTAGCCTTGGCATAAGCGATCATCTCGCCCAGATTGGCGAAGGTGTGTTTAGGGTGCATGACGATAACGTTGGGCACGGCGGCGAGCTGCGTGATCGGCGCGAAATCTTTCTCCAACACGTAACCGCGGTTTGGGTAGTAGCTCTCGGCGATGGTGTGATGGATTGCGCCAGCTAACAGCGTGTAGCCATCGCCGCCAGCACGCGCGGCATTACGCGCGCCCACCGTCCCGCCCGCGCCGCCTTGATTCTCGACAATGAATTGTTGCCCCATCGCCTGCCCCATGCGTATCGCATAGGGACGCACAAAGGTATCGGTCCCGCCGCCAGCGGGGAAGGGGTTGAGGATACGCACTGGCTTAGATGGCCAAGCTTGCGCATGGAGCAAAGGGGCGGCGACAAGCAAACAGGCCGCGAGTACAAAACGCGGTGATCGGGTGCGACTATTTTTCATCTCAGTCTCCAGGGTTGGATTGCGTTATCTTCCCGTAGGGGTTCATCTGGCGCCCTCTTTGGGTAAGTCTACTTTTATCTCAGGGAAAAATCACCTTTGGCGAAAGGTAGTTCGACAAACGCAAGCGCGTGGTCACGGTATTCTTGATCCTTGGCGCTACTCCTTCTCCCTTTTAGAACCTCAAAACTCCCATGTCTCATATTCCAGCCTCCAGTGCCCTGGCCAAACTTCGTGTCCTAGACCTCACCCGCGCACGTGCTGGCCCCACTTGCGTGAAGCAATTGGCCGACTTTGGCGCCGATGTCATCAAAATCGAGGCCCCCGCCGAAGCTGGCGATGGCATCACGGGCGAGCGCGATGGGTCGGATTTTCAGAACCTGCATCGCAATAAACGGTCCATGACCTTGAATCTCAAATCCCCGTTAGGCCTTGCCGTGTTTATGAAGCTGGTGAGGGGCGCCGACATCGTGGTGGAGAACTACCGGCCCGACGTGAAGAATCGTCTGGGAATTGACTACGACTCTTTGGCCAAGGTCAACCCGCGCATCATCCTGGCGAGCATTTCCGGTTTTGGTCAAACTGGCCCCTATGCCGGGCGAGCAGGCCTAGATCAAGTGGCGCAAGGCATGGGCGGGCTGATGATGGTGACCGGCAATCCAGGCGAAGGCCCGATGCGCGCCGGCGCAGCAGTGGCGGATATGACTTCGGGGTTCCTGGCAAGCGTGGGCATTCTCACCGCCTTGTATGAGCGCGAGCAATCGGGCAAGGGGCAGTGGGTGCAATCCAGTTTATTACAAGCGCAGATCGCGCTCCTGGATTTTCAAGCCGCGCGTTATCTGGTGGAAGGCGAAGTGCCCAAGCAGGTGGGGAACGACCACCCCACTTTCATGCCGACCTCCGCCTACCTGACGAGCGATGGCTATATCAACTTGAGTTCGCCCGGCGCGCTATGGCGACGCTTGTGTGAAGCCATAGGCAATGCGGCGTTGGCTGATCGAGCGGAGTTTGCCTCGAGCCCGCTACGCTCTAAAAACCGTGATCTTTTGAAAGATGAACTGAATGCCATCTTCACCACCAAAACCACCAACGAATGGATTGAGATCCTCAATGCTGCCGGCGTGCCCAGTGGCCCGATCTACACCATGGATCAAGTCTTCGCCGACCCGCAGGTCAAGCACATCAAGGCTGCGGTGCCGGTGAAGCATCCGCGTCTGGGCGAGATGAACATTCTCAATCAGGCAGTGGGGCTGTCGCGCACGCCCGCAAGCATGGCGCGCGCCACGCCGGAGATGGGCGAGCATACCGATGAGGTACTTCTCGAGTTGGGGTATTCAAGTAATGAGATCGAGGAGATACACCGAAGCGGTGCGATCTAGTTTGCGTGGCCTCGGCGCGGACCATAGCGCCGCGGCGATTTACGCGGACGAGACGATACGAGTTGCTGCGCTACAATCCTTGGCAACCAAGCCGGCACGAACGCGTTCGATGCGTTTTGAGCGACCCGCACCGTGCCCTACCTAGTATTCACCTCCCAAAAACAGAGTTTTCCATGCCCCATATTCCCGCTTCTTCCGCGTTGTCTAAATTTCGCGTGCTTGACCTCACCCGTGTACGCGCCGGCCCCACTTGCGTGAAGCAATTCGCCGATTTCGGCGCCGATGTGATCAAGATCGAGACGCCACCCGAGGCCGAGCGCAACGACGGCATGACTGGCGACAGGCATGGCTTCGATATGCAAAACCTGCATCGTAATAAACGCTCCATGACCTTGAATCTCAAAGACCCGCGCGGGTTGGAGATTTTCATGAAGATGGTGAAGGACGCGGACGTGGTGGTGGAGAACTATCGGCCCGATGTGAAAAATCGTTTAGGCATCGATTATGAATCGTTGAAGAAGGCCAACAAAGGCATCGTACTCGCCAGCATTTCCGGTTTCGGCCAGGACGGCCCCTACGCCACACGCCCCGGTTTTGACCAAATCGCGCAAGGCATGGGCGGCTTGATGATGGTCACGGGCAAGGCGGGCGAAGGCCCAATGCGGGCCGGCGCAGCCGTGGCGGATATGACCGCAGGGTTCTTCGCCTGTATCGGTGTGATGACGGCGCTATTGGAGCGCCAATCCTCCGGTGAAGGCCAGTGGGTGCAGTCAAGCCTCCTCCAAGCACAGATTGCTTTGCTTGATTTTCAAGCCGCGCGCTATTTGATGAAGGGCGAGATTCCCGCGCAGGTGGGCAACGATCATCCAGTGGGCATGCCTACATCCGCCTATACAACGAGTGATGGCTATATCAACATTAATTCGCTGGGCCAAGCGATGTGGGTGCGGCTGTGCAAGTGCCTGGGCAAAGAAGCGTTGGCCGCCCACCCGGATTTCAAGGGGCCGCCGGAGCGTTCCAAAAACCGCAAGGCGCTCAATGCTGAATTAAACCAGTTGTTTAAATCAAAAACCTCAGCCGAATGGACCGATCAATTGCTCGCCGCCGATATTCCCTGCGGACCAATCTACAAAATGGACGAGGTATTCGCCGATCCGCAGGTTCAGCATCTCCAAGCTGCGACTAGCGTGCAACACCCAAAGCTTGGCGAATTCAAAATCGTCAATCAAGCGGTGAAGTTGTCGCGTACGCCTTCTTCGATGGTGCGCGCCACGCCTGAGCAGGGCGAGCACACTGACGAAATTCTCGCTGAGATGGGCTATTCGTCAGCAGAGATCGCGGACTTTCACGCTGCCAAGGTAGTTTGAAATGGGCGAGCTTCTCGTCAAAAGAGAAGGCGCGGTAGGCACACTGTTGTTCTCCAACGTGGCGCGGCACAACGCCATGTCGTATTCGATGTGGCATGAATTCCCCGAGCGATTGCAGGAGCTTGATACTGACCCCAATGTGCGGGTGATTGTGTTGGCCGGCGATGGCGACAAGGCATTCGTCTCCGGCGCCGACATTTCGCAGTTCAAAGAGAACCGCGCCGAAGAAGGTATGCAACAGGCCTATGATCGCGCCTTGGTAACCGCCTTTGGCGCCCCCTCGGGTTGCGAGAAACCGGTTATCGCGAAGATTCGTGGCTTCTGTATGGGTGGCGGCTTGGGCATCGCAGCCGGCTGCGACATACGTATTTGTTCGAATGACGCGGTGTTTCGCATGCCGGCCGCGCGTATGGGACTGGGTTACCCCTTTCCCAGCGCGCAAAAATTTGTCGCGCTAATTGGTGTGGCCAATGCAGCGGATATCTTTTTCACTGCGCGTAGATTCGATGCGACCGAAGCGCAGCGCATGGGCTTCGTGCAACGCGTCACCTCGATTGAGGATCTGGATGCCGCCGTGGCGGAGTATTGCGCCATGATCGCTGGCAACGCGCCCTTGGCCGTGGCATCCGCCAAGCGCTCCATCATCGAGGCCGGTCGCGACGAGAATCGGCGCGACATGAATGCGGTGATGGGGCTGATCGAAGCGGCCAGCGAAAGCGAAGACCACGAAGAAGCCAGCGCCGCGTTTATGGAAAAACGCGAGCCCGTATTCAAAGGCCGATAACGAACTCGAGGAGACAGCAATGAGCAACGCACAAGCCATCGACATCCACACCCATATCGTCCCGGAGAAATTCCCCGCCTACACAGGTTCGATGAAAGACATTGCCTGGCCCTCCATGGCGCCGGCGCAACCTTGCCACTGCCACGTCATCATCCAGGGCAAGAATTACCGCACCGTGCATCAAAGCTGTTGGATCAACGAAGACCGCTTAAAGGACATGGAAGAGCACGAAGTTCACCAACAGTGCCTGTCGCCTATGCCCGAGCTGCTTTCCTATTGGCTGCCGGCCAAGGATGCGCAAGTGTTAATCCGATTTTTGAACGACGAAATCGCAAAGATGGTAGAGCGCCATCCCGCACGCTTCATTGGCCTGGGTTGCGTGCCCTTACAAGATGTCGATATGGCGATACGCGAACTCGAATACGTGATGCAGGATTTGAAATTCGCCGGCATCGAAATTGCGAGTCACGTCAACGACGTGCCCATTGGCGACGCACGCTTTGAGCCATTCTTTGCCGCCGCCGAGAAACTCAACGCCTCGATCTTCGTCCACGCGTTGCGCCCGGTGGGTATGGATCGTATCGTCGGCCCGATATCGGAGCAGGCAATGTGTTTCCCCGGCGAAATCGGTCTCGCGGCGGCCGGCATGATCACCGGCGGCATTGCCGTGCGCCACCCCAATTTACGCATGGCATGGAGCCATGGCGGCGGCGTGTTGTCATTCCTGATCGCACGCTTGAACCGCGCCTGGGACATTTTGCCCAAACTGCGCGAAGCACTGCCCGAGAAACCCATTTACTACGCCAAACGTTTTTACTACGACAGCATCGTGTTCGACCCCAATGCTTTAAAACACGTGATGCAAACCTTCGGCGCCTCGCAAGTGGTCGCCGGCAGCGACTTTCCCTTTGCCATGGGCGACCCCGACCCGGTGAAATTCATTCGTAGCGCCGGGCTCGATGCTGCGACGGAGAAAATGTTGTTCTCGGATAACGCGCGGCGGTTTCTTGGGCAAAATTAAATGAGGCTGGCCTCGAAATAATGAAAAGGGGCCAGGCTCGAATTTAAAAAGGTTTGAATTTAATCGAGCCTGGCCCCTTTTCTCTCCGCCACCACCATCGCCAAGCGATCCGTCCCCGATTCCGCGCCCCACGCTTCGCCTGGGCACCCGAGCAACAATAGCGCCAGCCGCCGCGCCAACCACATCCCGAATCTCGACTTATAGTACGACTTGACCCGGAAGGGCGCGATTCTTTTCCCCGCACACAACAACTCAAGGAGACCTCGAAATGGCCGATACCCAAGCCGAAACCTATTCCACCATCAAATTCTTTTTGCGCAACGGCAACATGCTGGCGTGGGTGGTGGGAATCGTTATTGCCGCCTATGGTTTCTGGGGCACTTATTCCGGCGGCAGTTGGGTCTGCGCGGTCGCTGGTGTCGCCCTGGGCTGGTTTGCATTGATGGTGATGCGCTGCCTGCGTGAAGTGCTCGCCCTGGTTGCCGATACGCTGATGCCGCAATAAGCGAGATGAAATCCAGTGAGATGAGTTTCGATGTGGTGGTGGTGGGCGGCGGCCTGGCGGGTTTGGGTTGCGCCAATCGCTGCGCTGAGCAGGGGCTGAAAGTCGCGTTGCTTGAGCGCGGCGCCGATGAGCGCTATCACTGCAATTCGCGCTTCTCGATGGGTTTCGTCAATTGCGCCTTCGAATACATCCTGGGCGCCCCGGCCGATCTTCGCGCGGCCATTGATCGAATCACGCGTGGCGCCGCAGTGCCCGAACTCGCCGAAGCATTCGCCAACAACGGTGGCCCGGCCGTGCGTTGGTTGGAAAAGCAGGGCGTGCGACTCATCAAAGGTGGCTGGCAGGGCGGGCAGCGCGTGATGCTGGCGCCGCCGGTACCCAACCGCATGGGCCTCAATTGGCCTGGGCGAGGCGGTGACACCATGGTGTTTCGTCTCGGCGCGAAATTGGTGGAGCGAGGCGGTACTTTGCTGCGCGGTGTGGCGGCGCGTGAACTTATCGTACAGAACAAGCGTTGTACCGGAGTCGTGGCCACGCGCGGCGAGGAGACGTTACACATCAATGCTCGCGCAGTGTTGCTTGCTGACGGTGGTTTTCAGGCAAATTTGGATTTGCTCAAACGTTTTATCTCACCGGCACCCGAGCGCCTGCTGCAACGCAATGCCAAGACCGGTCGGGGCGATGGTTTGATGATGGCCGAAGCCGTGGGCGCGCTGTTGCGCGGCACGGATCGTTTCTATGGTCACGTGCAATCCATCAACGCCATCGAAAACCCCCTGCTTTGGCCCTACCCAGTGGTGGATCACCCAATGTGCGCGGGGCTTACGGTGAACGCCACGGGCAAGCGCTTCGCCAACGAAGGTCTGGGCGGCGTGTTCATGGCGAATGCCATCGCCGCGCAGGAAGATCCGCAAGGCACGGTGGCGATTTTCGATCAACGGATTTGGGAAACCGCGGGCAAAGAAGGCGCGCGCCCCGCCAATTCCTTGCTTGAAAAAGGTGGCGCCACCATTCATCGCAGCGACAATTTACAAGATTTAGCGAAGCTCGCGGGCTTGCCAGCCGACTTGTTGCAAGCCACGGTCAGCGCGCACAACGTCGCGGTGGAGACCGGTAAGTTCGAAGCGCTCGACCCACCCCGCAGCAACAATGCCGTGAACCCCGCGCAGGCCATCATGGTGCCGCCGTTTTTCGCGGTACCGCTTTGCGCCGGCGTTACCTACACCATGGGTGGCGTGGCGATCGATGGGCAATGCCGCGTGCAGCACAAGGAGGGTGGTGTGATCGAAGGCTTATACGCCGCCGGCTCAACCACGGGTGGCCATGAAGGCGGGCCGGTAGCGGGCTACACCGGCGGTCTGGGCAAGGCCACGACGTTTGGTTATCACTCGGGTAATTGTATTGGCGCTGCGCTTTTGCGATAACGGGAAATTGATCTAAGAATTACCCAATATTTTTATAACTGTCTTAACCATCGTGCCTTCGCAGGCCGTTCGAATTTAAATTTGAAATAGCAAAGATTAATTTGGATTCGATTTGCGATCATAAGGAAAGCGATAAGCGCAAACCATTGTCCACCAGGAGCATTGTCGCGGACGAAACTCTGCCAACTCGCTCGGTGAGAAACCTTTTGTCGATGGTGATTACCTGAGATACGTTCGCCACGGAGGGTTTTGCGAGGCCCGTTCCGCGTTGCGAAAGCCGAACATTGCCTGGGGCATCGGCCAAGCGAAGATTCGAAGTAATTACGGCAGCGATGACGGTGTTGATGCGGCTCTCATTGAAGCTATTAGCAGAAACTATGAGGTAAGGCCTGCGAAACCCAGGACCCGACCCAGACGGCTCCTGCAACGATGCCCACCAAATCTCGCCTCGGCGCATTACCAGCGTTCGCGGGGGAGGGTGTGGCTTTGTAGACCCGCGATATCTGGCTCGAGCGTGGAGGGGTTCGCGTCCGTGCCATAGACTAGGTTGAGTTGTGTCGTGATGACGTCTTCTCGGTGCTTTTCAACCAATGATGCGATGGCACGCGCGTACAATTCACTGCGTGATACGCCCATGCGAGTGGCCAGCTTCTCGGCGGAATCGAATACCTTGTCGGGAATGGAGATGGCTGTTTTCATGCAAAAAGTATAACACTGGTTATACCTTGCTTCGAAACGCTGCTCGACGCCAAGCCGAACAGGGGGCCTGCCTACGCCTGGCGGCGACGCGTACCCCGTAGCGCGAAAAGCAGCAACAGCGCCGCGAGCAACCACCCCCAAGTCGGCCCCCACGCAAGAAACTTTCCGATCACGGGGCTACTCTCGATATTGCCGGTATAGGCGCCGATGCGCAGGAACGCGGCGATGGCCAGGGTGGCGAATAGGCCACCGAGAAACGCGCCTTCGCGATTGGTGCGTCCGAAACTTATTGCTGCGGTGAAGGCGGCGACGTTGACCGCGCCCCAGCAGCCTCCGGCAATGAATTGCGCGGCGACCAGTAAATCCAAGCTGGGTGCGATCATCGCCGCGTAAGTAGCAGCGCCACCGGCGACGCTGCCGGCGGCCATGACGCCAAATGGTCCAAAGCGTTTCACGAATCCGGCGGCCGGGAACATCATCACGTTAAAGCCGATCCAGAACACCGGCATCAGGTATTGCAGTTGCGAGGCATCGGCGAAAAAAAGAAATAGATCGGAAGAGTTGAGTGAAAAATGCACCTGATAACTTGCCGCGATCAGCAATAGCGCAGCGAAATACAGGCTGACTTCGCGCTTTGCCATGGGTGAACTCAAATCACGCATCGGTTCATGCGTAGCCGCTGGAGCGGGTTCCGCGGCCGCCAGGCGGCGCTCAATCCAAACTAAGCCGCCCACAGTGACTAGCAGTGTCAATGTCGAGAGGGCGAAAGGCAGGCGCGGATCTACGTCACGCAGGGCAATACCGAGAAACGGCGCGAGTGCCGCGGCCAATGCGGTGCCCGATAGCACCAGCGTCGAGAGCCAGGGCACACTGGGTGTTGCTGCGTAACGCGACAGCAGCGCCCAGGGTGGTGCACGTAACGCCGAGGAGGTTAGGCCCCAGACGAGGATCAAGATAAGTAAAGTGCTGGCGCTCGCGCCGGCATGGGGCAAGGCGATGAATGCAACACACGATAGGGTCGACAGCGCAAGAATCCAGCCGCCCAGGCGCGCCAGCCCCTGGCGCACCCGGTCTGCCCAAAAACCGGTGACTACATCCATCACGGCGATGATCACCTGGTCTGCTACCAGTATCCAAGGCACCCAGTGTTTATCGATGCCGGCATTTTCCGCGAGTGCCGGGAGGTAGATGACGTATAGCGTCCAGGTGGTGGCGAAGAGAAACTGCACCACGCCAAGGTAGATAGCCGCTGCGCGAGGCACATTGGATATAGCGCTCATGGGATCGGCGTCTCCGGATTGGATGCTGGCCGATGATATCGCCTGCGAAGCCTATTGCGCAGATCGGGCACGGTTAAGTGTGCCGGTCATTCGTTTCGCCCCCACGCAAATCGACAACATCTTTCACTTTGCAAAACCGCTCAAACTCACTGCGTAAGGATTTCCCTAAACCGAGCGCCCGTTCGGTCTCGCCGGATCGTCCCATCTCCTCCGTTTCCTTGGCTAATAACGACAGGGCGTGGGCACCCACGACGTTAGCCGACGATTTGAGCAAGTGTGCGACGTGAATCATTGTTTGCATGTCGGCAGCAGTGTTGGCGTGTTCAATCTGGGTAAGCAAGTTGCTCGCTTCGTCGACAAACAATTTGACCAATTCGCGCGCCAGTGGTGAATCCAGGCCAACGCCCCGCGGCAGACTAGCCAGAAACAAGGCTCGATCAAAAACAATTGGCAAGCTCTCGACATCCTCTCGATTGATGCCGGTGCGCGCATGCGCCTGTTCCAGGGGCATGGACATACGCGAAGCGCCAGTTGTACTACTTGCCGCTTGGCTCGGACCCCGCGATGGCGGCGAATCCTTTGTCCAGCGCCGCAGCATTCCCATCAATTCCTTGCGGGTAAACGGCTTGGAAAGGTAATCATCCATGCCTGCGGCAAGACACCGTTCGCGGTCACTTTGCATTGCATTCGCGGTGATGGCCACAATCGGCACCTGCGACTGCCGCCCTTTGTGCGCGGCGCGAATTTCTCGCGTGGCGCCAAATCCATCGAGCACCGGCATCTGGCAATCCATGAAGATGAGATCAAAATCCTGTTTGTGCCAGGTATCGACTGCGATACGCCCATTCTCGGCGATAGTCACCACGCACCCGGCACGCTGCAACAAGGACCGCACCAGTAATTGATTGACGGGATGATCTTCGGCAACCAGCACTCGCGTGCCTTGAAAGTCAGAGGGCTCGTCGCCAGCATCGAGCTCCAACGACGGGTTTGGAGCCAACTTCTCCGTAGCGGCGGTCTGTTTTTGCGCGAGGCTGGCGCGTATCGTGAACCAGAAGGTAGAGCCTTTTCCTGGCTCACTTTGCACGCCGATATCGCCACCCATTAAACACGCAAGCTGCTTGCTCACCGAGAGGCCCAGCCCGGTACCGCCATAGCGTCGGGTAGTCGACGCATTGCCCTGGCTAAATGCCTGAAACAGATGCGATTGCGCTTCGCCATCAATGCCGATGCCGTCGTCTTTGACCGTGAAACGAAGCACGGTTTGGAGCGGATTGGCCGGCGCTTGGGCTTGTGCGTCAAGTGCGATTGAGAGGATGACTTTGCCTTGCTCGGTAAATTTGATCGCGTTGCCAAGCAGATTGACAAGGATTTGACGCAAACGCATCTGATCAGCGTGGATCCAATGGGGAACATCGGCTGCGGCAAGAAAACCAAGGCCGAGATTTTTTTCATTGGCTCCCGGCGCCATGAGCTTGAGCACCTCTTCGCATAGGTTCGACAAATTGAAGTCGCTCGGATCCAGGTCGATGCGCCCGGCCTCGATTTTCGAAATATCCAGAATATCGTTGATCACGTTAAGCAAAGCGGCGCTCGATTGGCGAACCGTCAAGGCGTAGTTACGCTGAATTTCATTCAATTGGGTATCGAGCAGCAGATCGGTGACCCCAATGACACCGTTCATCGGCGTTCGAATTTCATGACTCATGTTGGCCAGAAATTGCGATTTGGCGAGGTTCGCGGCTTCGGCGGTCTTCTTTTCGCTCTCCAGTCGCAACACGCCCTCTTGCTCCTGTTTTAATTGGTCGAGCGCCTGTCGCAGCGCGCGCAGCGGCAAGGTGCGCAAAGTCACGAATGCGGCGGCGGCAAGCAACAAGCCCAAGAGCGCCGCGCCCGCCGTGCCGATAAGTGTGGGGCGCAAGGAGCGCGAGATTTCCATGCGGCCAACCACATGACCACTATCCATCAGTGGGGCGGAAAAGGTCACCACGGGAGACGCCAGCTCGTCCTGACTCACCGCGATCAACGCACCGTCATGGGAAAAAACCGACCGAGCCTCGGGCGTGGCGTCATCGGGCCGTCGTCGCAACACAATGTGCAGGCGATCGACTTGAAACTGCCACAACTCAGGGTTGGCGTTGATCAGGGCTGTCACCTGACGCGCATTAATTTCGACTTCGGTTGCCAGGATATTGTCCAGATTCGATTTGGACAGGACGAAATAGATGCTTGGCAACGCCAATACAAGCAGCATGCCTATGCTTGAGGCAATCAGGGTGACGACGCGTTCCATCGAGTCGCGCCCCCGTTTAGGTGCGCCGCTTATTTGGCGACGACATGACCGTTAGCTTCGAGAATGACCCGACCTGGTGTCGATTTGATGAAGTCGATCAAGCGTCGTGCCTCGCCTTGGGGCGCACCCTTGGTTACGATCAGGAAACGTTTGAAATGCATGTAGGAACCCGCCGCCAAGGCGTGACTCGATGGCGTATGACCGTTGAAATCCAGTACCGTGAGCTTGCGGCGCTCCGATTTGACCAACGCGAGCGTGTTGGTCGCCAGCGATCCTGGTAGTCGTTCGGCCTCGTCGGCGGCTTCCTGGTCGGTTGCGGCCATTACCATGCCGGGCCGTTTGTGCGCGACTTTCAGCGCCGCGGCGATATCGGCGGAAAACTGCGCGATATAGGCGTTGTCGCCGTCGCTCTCCGGGCGCGTGACGAAGCGAACCGGTTGACCATCGGGCCAAACAAGCGTGCTGCCGCGCAGCACCTGCGCGACCAAGCTGTTGGTCACGCCTTTAACGCCCGGCTTGTTGGTGAGGAAAACGAATGGCGACCTGCCATATTCGAACCCGACCAGGCCAGAGTTTTTTTCTTCCTGAGTCAACTCGCGGCTAACCAGCGCGACTTCGATCGCGCCTGCCTGCAGCGCGCGCAAGGAACCGGAACTGCCCAAGTTGGGCACGATTGAAATACCGACTTGCCTTGCGTCTTTCGCCGCCAGCGCATCCACCACCAAGCGCAATGTTCCCAGGGCGCTACCGGTGCCACCGACGCGATATGTCTGTGCGCTGGCATTGAAGGCAATCGCTAGCAATAAGGCGGCACCTACCGTTTGCAACCGGTGTGCGAACCAAGCGGCGAAATTGGAATGCGAATTCATGCCTTGGCTCCATTCGAGTCTATAGTGGGGTATCGTCATTGCGCGGTATTACTGTAGCGCAAACGACAGTGTTTTCCCCAATATTGAGTGAGGCTGAGAGCCGAGAATTCAAGTACCGAACACTAACTCGACCTGTTCGCCATGCTTTATAAGGATGTTCAGGGGGCGTATTTGCCGTCGTGCGAAGCCACCGAAATGATCGCGTGTTTTCCCGAGCGGTTGCTCCATGCGTGGTTGGTGCCGCGCTGCACCACGATATCGCCTGCCATTAAATCCACTTCTTGCGTATCAAGCACCAAGGTAATCTCGCCCTCCAGCACCACGCAGATATCCAACGCCCGCACTTTCTGCATATAGGGATGCTTCGCCTTCGGCGAATAAGTCGATGCGCCCGGGGAACCCATCGATTTGAAATAAGCCTCTACCTCGGGCTTGCCGACCTTGCCCTGCCAGTTTTTGTCCGGCGGATGGTTGTACACGCGCAGCACCGATCCTTTCACCGGTGGTTCGATGCTATGCGGCAGATGCAAGGTTTCATAAACAATTTTTGCCGGCGTGGAATCGGTTACCCATAGTCGCGAGACCATAAAGCCTGGTCGAGCAGGGTCGACGCGAATGTCGGGTGCGGGGCCGTCGGTGAGGCGTATGCCCTTGTCGGGCTCGCGATCGATACTCACCAGGCGGCGCGCGGTTTTGGCGCCAGCAGGGATCGAGCGACCGTCGAACTTCATTACGGTGTCATTGCCTTGCGCCAAGCCCACGGGACCATCGACAAACTCCGCGTCGAACATGTCGTACATCATGGTGGAGACATCGCCCTCGCGCACCCATTGGTGCCACGCCCCCACCTGCACCACGATATCGCCAGGATTGATGGTGTATTGACCATCATCCAGACCCAAATCGCGGCTACCCAAAATTTCGATGGCATAGTCGATTGATTTCGTCTTGTGCATATCGGTGGTGTAGGCATTGCGGCCGCCGCGATCCCAGGTGCGGCCCGAGGGCAGCGGCTTGGGCGGGTGCAGCGCGATGGCGTTGCTGTCTTTTGCCGGGTCGTAATTCGCAGGCTTACCCACGCTGCGGATGGTGCGTACATGTCCGCCGCCGGGGGGGCAGGGGAATTCGTAGGGAATGAAGCTGTCGTCGGTGTCGCCGTTCAACGGTGCCGGCATTTCCTTCCACACCCAGATGTCAGACAGCAAGCTGGGGTTGTTGGGGTCCATACGGCGGCTGTTGGGGGTGGGGCCATCCCACACTACTTTGGAGCGGCCCTGCTCATCAATTCCTGTGACAACGCGTCTGAGCGCCGGTGCATCAGTTGTGGACACGTTTACCTCTCCTCTTCAATTCGGTTCCTTCTTGGTCAAATCATTTGCAGCATGGCGACTTTGGCGCAACGGCGATCTCATGACAATGGCTGAAGATGCCCTATCCTCGGGCGTTTCCAGCCATTTGCGCGCTAACAAATTACTTCTTCGCACCTTCCCACTTGGCGTGCAAGCTGCCCGGCGCGCGGCCGGTGATGACTTCGAGAACGTAGAAATTTCCAGCTTGCACTTCGGCCACCGCGGTTTTGATCGCCGCGCGCAGCTCCGCCGGATTGTCGATACGCGCGGTTTTTGCACCCAACGCCTTGCCAACCGCGCTGGGGACGACGCCATTGCCCATGAAGCGCGTCTTGGCCAGATTCGGGCTGATGCCGGCATCGGTGGCGGGGATGGCGCGGTTGTTCTTCACCACCAGCAATACCGCCACGCCGGAACGGATCGCGGTTTCGATATCGATGGCGGTCTCGGCAAAGGCCTCCTCGCCGATCACGCTCACCACGGTTTTGCTGGGGTCGGCTTTCTTCGCACCAATGGCGGCGCCGATCGACCAGCCCATGGCGCTTTGCACACCAAAGCCGAGGAACGAGCGTGGCTTGGTGGCGATGTAATGCTGGCAAGTGGAACCGCGCACCGAACCGGCGTCATGCAACACGATGCTCTCATCCGGGTTCAGGGCTTGCGTGAGTTCATAGGTCACGCGGTAGGGGTTGATGGGCGTGTCGGTGCTGTTTAACATGGGCGCGGAGATCTCATCCCAGCGTTTGCGTAAGCCCGCAATCTCTTCGATACGCGCTTTCACCGGGGCGAGCCGCTCTTTGGAAAGACGCGCTTTCGCCGCCTCGATCATCTGGCGCAATACCACTGAAGCGTCGCCACAGATGCCGACATCGGCGAGCTGCTCTTTATGGATTTCGTCGGCATCCACATCCACTTGAATATGTTTGGCGCCCGAGGGTAAGGCCGCGGTGGTGGCGTGTTGTTTGAAGCCTGCGCCGACGGTGAACACCACGTCGGCATTGGCTGCTGTGATGGTGGCTTGCAGCGAGCTATACAGAGCGCGCGCAAAACCACCAATACCAAGGGACAAAGCGTGATTCTCGGGGAAGGCGCTTTTTCCATTGAGCGTGGTGGCCACTGGCAGCGTGAGCAGCTCGGCTAGTTCCACCAGATCGGCACTCGCCTTGCTACCCAGCACGCCGGCACCCACATACACATAGG
>JBJXEY010000354.1:0-2855 GCA_046153355.1 Burkholderiales bacterium | reverse complement strand
TGTCAAAGCCAGGAACATCCGGGAGTTCATCGACGAGGCGCGCGCCAATCCAGGCAAATTTAGCTACGCCACCGTGGGGGTCGGTTCGCCGCACCATCTATCGGGAGAACTTTTCCAGCACCTGACCGGTATCAAACTTTTGCAGGTGAACTATAAAGGCGGTGCGCAAATTACCCAGGCGCTGTTGTCAGGGGAAGTCGACACGACTTTTATCTCCACCTTTCCGGTGAGAACACTGGTTCAGACAGGCAAACTTCGCGGACTGGGCGTGACGACCCGGCACCGCTCGCCCTTGCTGCCGGAGGTACCCACCATTGCCGATGCAGTGCCATTGCCCGGTTACGAAGTGGATATCTGGCAAGGGTTTTTCGCGCCCGCGCGCACGCCCGCCGCGATCATCATGCGCCTGAACCGCGAAATCAACGACGCCTTGAAAGATTCGCGCAATGGCCCGAAGTTAGCCGAACAAGGGCTCGATCCTGCCGGCACAACGCCCGAGGCGTTTCGCGAGATTTTGCGGCAGGATTTCGCCAAGTGGACAAAGCTGGTGAAGGACGCGAATATCAAAGTTGAGTAGCCGCGAGGAATCAAGCGTAGTTTTAATGGACATGGATTAGCCGCCTGAACCGCTTCACGGTTTCGGCCAATCTGCGCGCAGGATAGCGCGGTCCCGCCTTGGCATTGAACGCTTAATCCTCAGTCAGCGGATGTGTCGCGCCTTAGGCATTGCCAATGTAATCGCAAATATCGACAACACCCCCACCGCGCCCATCAGTGCCATCGCCCAGCGCGGCCCCAGACCCGCAGCAAGAGCGCCCAACACCACGCTGCCTGCGGTAATCAATACCATATGCATGGAAAACAGCGCCATGGTACGGCCATGCAATTCCACCGGCGCGTGCGACTGAATCACCGTTTGCACCAGGGCGTTGGATAGAGGCTGGCACAGACCGGCCAACACCATGAGTGCGCAAGACAGCGCGAACCACGGCGAGGCGGCAAAGGCCATCACCACCAGGCCATACAAAACCACCGAACCAAACATGAATAGGCCGCGCGGCAGCCGCTCGCCAGCCAACGCGATCAGCCCGGCGCTGCAAAACGCGCCGATACCCATGGCGGTAAGCAACAAACCCTGACCGTCAGCGCCAACTTCCAGCAGGTCGCGCGCGAACACCGGCATCAGCGCGGTGAACGGCACGATGAAAAACGACACCAGCATCGCGCAGAAGAGGCTCGCACGCACGGTTTCGTTTCGCCAACTGAACTTCCATCCTTCGACGATGCTTTGGGTGAAGGATTCGCGCGCCCGCGCCTGCCCGCGAGCGTGGGCGGCGGATAAATCGCCCGAACGCATGGCGATGGTCCAGCCCACCGCAAGCGCGATGAACAAGGCCTGCAAAGCAAAGGCGCCACCCGTGCCCGTCCATACAATCATGCCACCCGCAAGCGCCGGGCCCAGGGTGCGGGCGATATTGAATACCAGGGAATTGAAGCCAATGGCATTAGTCAAAAATTCGCGCGGTACCGATTCGGAAATCATCGCCCCGCGCGCCGGTTGCTGAAACACCTGCAACACCGCGATCACCGCGGAGGTGACATAGACATGCCAGATGCGAATCTCGCCCGAGAATACCAAGACCGCCATCCACAGCATGATCAGGACCTGCAAGGACTGGGTCACCACCAGGGTGCGCTTGCGCGAGTGCCGGTCGACGAAACTGCCCGCCACGGGCGAAAGCAAGAGAAAGGGTATCGCCTGAATCCCGCGCACCAACCCGAGCTGCAGTACCGAATCGGTTAGCTGATAGACCAGCCACCCGCGCGTGACTTCATCCATCCAGCCGCCCATTGAGCTTGCGGTCTGCCCATAACAGAGTAGTCGGTACTCGCGGAAGCGCAACATTCCTAACGCACTGAGATTCACTCCGGTTTCAGCCCTACCGTCTTGATCAACTGCAGGCGCTTATCCCACTCTTCCTTGATCGCCGCGGAGAATTGCTCGGGGTTGGTGGCCCAGATCACCGCCGAGGCCTGATCGTGATAGTCGCGCACCTCCTGCGTGCGCATTGCCGCCACGGCGGCGTCGTGAATGCGTAGGGTGATGGCGCGCGGCAAATTGGGCGGGCCGTAGATGCCAGCACCGCCGCCCACTTTCACCATGGCGGGAAAATTCTCCGCGATGGTGGGAATGTTCGGATACGCCGGGTGCCGCTTATCCTCATACACCGCAAGCAACTTGATTTTTCCCGATGCCAGATGCGGCCGCAGATTCACCATCGGCAAAATGCCCATCTGAATCAAGCCCACGAGAAGATCGCTGGTATAGGGCCCGGTTCCCTTGTAGGGAATGTGCACGATGTCGGTGCCGGTGACGAGCTTGAACTGCTCGGTGTCCAATTGAAAGCTCGACCCGACACCCGCGCTGCCGTAGGAGAGCTTGCCGGGACTACGCTTGGCATAGTCCACCAGTTCCTTCAGAGAGTTCACCGAGAGCGAACTATGCACCGCGAGCACCTGCAGCGTGCGGTAGAGCTCGGTGATGGGCGTGAAATCTTTCAAGGGATCGATCTTGATTTCCTTGCTAAGCAGCGCGCCGCTCACCATGGTGCTCGCCGCGACGAACAGCATGGCGTAACCGTCGGGCGCTGAGCGCGAGACAATTTCCGCGCCGATCAAACCGTTGGCGCCGGGGCGGTTATCAACAATGGGCTGCTGACCCAGCACCTCGGTCATTTTCGGGATCATGATGCGAAGCGAAGGATCGATGCCGCCCGGTGGGTAGGGAACCACGAAGCGAATTGGCTTCACCGGGTAGGACTGCGCGGCGGGCAGCGACGCGGCCGACGCAAGGA
>JBJXEY010000353.1:0-7125 GCA_046153355.1 Burkholderiales bacterium | reverse complement strand
ATCGAACCGCGAGCAATTAAGCGACGACCCAAAAATTATCCAATACTCGATAAACCAAGACACACAATGCGCGAGCACATTCGTGAACATGGACACCCGAAGAAAATTAAGTAAGTACCATTCGGCGTAGCCCCCTTGTTCAGTGACTCCCTAGATTTCGAATCAATGTCGAATCCACCCAGCAAATCCATGATTTGTTGGGTTTCCCTGCGGTAAAATTGCATTTTTTGCGGTGCGGCATTCGTGATCACCATAGCCTTGTCCAAAGGGCGAATATTCGACGAAACCCTGCCTTTGTTGGAGGCGGCAGGAATCCGTCCTTCCGAAGACCCTGATCGTTCGCGCAAACTCATCATCGGCACAACCCGGCCCGAAGTGCGCTTGGTTATCGTACGTGCCGCGGATACGCCTACCTATGTCCAATATGGCGCGGCCGAGTTGGGTATTGCCGGTAAGGACGTGCTTCTTGAGCATGGCGGTATGGGTCTGTATCAGCCGTTGGACTTGAAAATCGCCGCCTGTCGCATGGCCGTTGCCGCGCCAATAGGATTCGACTATGCCAATACCGTACGCAAAGGCGGTCGCTTGCGTGTGGCGACGAAATATATGCAAACCGCGCGTGAACATTTCGCGGCTAAAGGCGTGCACGTTGACCTCATCAAGCTTTATGGTTCGATGGAGCTCGCGCCTTTGGTCGGCCTTGCCGATGCCATCGTCGACTTGGTCTCGACCGGATCTACTTTGCGCGCAAACAACCTGTGCGTGGTGGAAGAGATTGTCCCAATTAGTGCACGATTGATCGTCAATCAGTCGGCGTTAAAACTCAAGCGTGAAGAGATTCAGCGCATCATCGACGCTATCTCGAAGGCAGTGGGCTGATGGTATCCATGCGGAAATTGTCTTCCATACAAGCGGACTTCGCCGAACAATTGGCGCAATTGACGGCAATCGAGGCGACGCAGGATGTGGAAGTCGACAGGGTGGTGCAAGAAATTCTGCAGGATATTCGCCGCGATGGAGACCAAGCCCTGCTGCGTTACACGGCGCGATTTGATCGTCTCAATGCCGCAAGCGTCCAGGCGCTTGAAATTTCCGCGGCCGATTGCCAAGGTGCCTTGAATGGCTTGGCACCGGCGTTGCGAACCGCATTGCAAAGCGCGGCGGACAGAATTCGCGCTTTTCATTCAAGGCAGATCGCCGAATCCTGGCAGTACACCGAGGGCGATGGCACAACGCTCGGGCAAAGAGTGAACGCGCTTGGACGAGTGGGCTTGTATGTTCCGGGAGGGCGCGCCGCTTACCCCTCATCGGTATTGATGAATGCCATACCCGCGAAACTCGCCGGTGTCGGTGATGTGGTGATGGTCACGCCTACGCCGGATGGTGAACGCAACCCCATGGTGTTGGCGGCGGCGGCAATCGCCGGGGTGAATCGAGTGATCGGCATCGGCGGGGCGCAGGCCATCGGCGCATTGGCCTATGGCACGCAAAGTATCCCGGCGGTGGACAAGATCGTTGGTCCCGGTAACGCCTACGTGGCCGCTGCCAAGCGGCGCGTCTTCGGCGAAGTGGGTATCGACATGATCGCGGGCCCATCGGAAATCGTGATTATTTGCGACGGCAGCACCGATCCAGATTGGATCGCCATGGATCTTTTCTCGCAAGCCGAACACGATGAATTGGCGCAGGCGATTTTACTGTCTCCCAATGCCGCGTTTCTCGATTCAGTTGCGAACAGCATCGAACGATTGTTGCCACAACTGCCTCGTCGCGACATCGTGGCCGCATCGTTGACCGGGCGCGGCGCCTTAATTCATACACGCGATCTTGCCGAAGCTTGTGAAGTATCCAATCGCATCGCGCCCGAACACTTGGAGTTGTCGGTTGAGGAACCCGAAAAATGGGCGTCGCGGATCACCAACGCCGGAGCCATGTTCCTTGGCCGACACAGCTCCGAGGCCCTGGGTGACTATTGCGCCGGACCCAACCACGTATTACCTACCTCGCGAAGCGCGCGATTTTCCTCGCCTCTAGGTGTCTATGATTTTCAAAAACGCACCAGCATGATTAACGTTTCGCCAGCAGGCGCTCAAACCCTGGGCAAGCTTGCGCAAACGTTGGCGCTGGGAGAGGGGCTGGAGGCCCATGCGCGTGCCGCGATGATGCGAGTAAATCAGCGATGAGCATTGGTCCCGACCAAGTAATTCGCCCCGACATTCGGGCCATCTCCGCCTATCCGGTGCAGCATGCCGAAGGGTTTGTGAAACTCGATGCCATGGAGAATCCGCACGGTTTGCCAGAGTGGCTACGCCATGAGATAGCGGCGTCTATTCATGGCGCCGAAATCAACCGGTACCCCGATCCCAATGCGCCCGGTCTCAAGAAGCGCTTGCGCGATGTAATGGCCGTGCCCGAGGAATGCGAATTGATCCTGGGCAACGGTTCGGACGAGATTATCGCCATGATGATCAATGCCGTTTCAGGCCCCGATACGGTCATTATGTCGATAGCACCGACCTTCGCCATGTTTAAGATGAGTTCAATCATCGCGCGGGCAAAATATGTGGGCGTTCCGCTTGAAGCGGATTTTTCCTTAAATGTAGAGCGTGTTCTGGCCGCAATGGCCGAACACCGGCCGGCAATTTTATTCATCGCCTATCCCAATAATCCCAGTGGAAATCTGTTCGACGAAAAGTCTTTGCTTACGTTAATTGAACAGGCGCCTGGCTTGGTGGTGATCGACGAGGCGTATAACGTGTTCGCTGAAAAAAGCTTTCTTCCGCTGCTGCCGCAATATCCCAATATGGTAGTCATGCGAACACTATCGAAACTGGGTTTGGCGGGTTTACGCTTGGGCTATGCGGCGGCACGCCCTGATTGGATTCGCGAATTCGACAAGGTGCGTGGCCCCTACAACGTGGGCGTGTTAACACAATTGATCGCGGAGAAGATCCTCGGCCATCACCGCGTTTTGCAGGATCAAGCCAGAGAAATAATCGCCGAGCGGGAGACCATGCTACGGATTCTGCAGGGTATGCCTGGTGTCGAGTCGTTTCCAAGCGAGGCAAATTTCATTTTGTTGCGCGTCGCGGACGCCGATGCGGTGCATACCGGACTCATGGAACGCGGGGTGTTGGTGCGCAATCTGCATGGTTCGCATCCATTGTTAGATCAATGCGTACGATTTACCATTGGCACGAAAGTCGAAAATACGACGCTTATCGAAGCGTTCTCCCAAACCCTGTCGAGCATTGATTAAACGACGCGTTATGCCCTTATTTCTATTGGCTACTCTCGTTCCAATCTTGGC
Source organism: Burkholderiales bacterium (assembly GCA_046153355.1). Lineage (GTDB taxonomy): Bacteria > Pseudomonadota > Gammaproteobacteria > Burkholderiales > SG8-39 > 2-02-FULL-62-17. The sequence continues at coordinate 3,815 of JBJXEY010000353.1, read as the reverse complement.
TGACCGGCTATTGTTAATCGTGTAGGCTTGACATCATGGCAACCCAAAAAATATCGCGCAAGGCTAGTGTCGCGCGCAATACCAATGAAACACAGATCGGTGTAAGTGTCGATCTGGATGGCGAGGGTCGCGCGAAGCTCTCAACCGGCGTGCCGTTTTTGGACCACATGCTCGATCAAGTTGCGCGGCATGGCGCGATCGACATTGATGTAAAAGCCAAGGGTGACCTGCATATTGATGCGCATCACACTGTGGAAGATATCGGCATTACCCTTGGTCAGGCCGTTGCCCAGGCCGTGGGGGACAAAAGAGGCATCGTTCGTTATGGTCACGCCTATGTGCCGTTGGACGAAGCGCTTTCTCGCGTGGTGATTGATTTTTCCGGGCGTCCCGGGCTCGAATTTAGGGTCAAATTTGTGCGTCCCCTGGTGGGGGAATTCGACGTCGATCTGGTTCACGAGTTTTTTCAAGGGTTTGTGAATCACGCCTTGGTAACAATTCATATTGATAATTTGCAAGGTAGCAATGCGCATCATCAATGCGAAACGATTTTTAAGGCTTTCGGCCGCGCATTGCGCATGGCCTTGGCGGCAGATACCCGCTCAACCGGGAAGATTCCATCGACCAAGGGTTCGCTTTAACGGCCGCGTTCTTCGTATCGGTCGTATCGGTCGTATCGGTCGTATCGGTCGTATTGGTCGTATTGGTCGTATTGGTCGTACTGTTCCTTTTGTTCGTATTGGTCATACTTTTCGTCTTCACCCTACTCGGCATAATCGCTTTTCAATGAATTCTGCGCTATGAAGGTCGTGGTAATCGACTATGGGATGGGCAATTTGCGCTCGGTGTCCAAAGCGCTTGAGCACGTCGCCCCCAATGCCCAAATAATCGTGACCTCTGATGCCAAGACGGTGCTGTCCGCGGATCGCGTGGTGTTTCCTGGGCAAGGCGCCATGCCGGATTGCATGCGCGAAGTGGAGGCGAGAAATTTGCGTCCTGCCATTTTGGCGACGGCCCGCGACCGCCCATTTCTGGGCATTTGCATTGGACTGCAAATGCTTTTCGAGGAAAGTGAGGAGGGTCAAACCAAGGGCCTGGGACTTTTTCCGGGAAATGTTCAGCGCTTTCAACGTAACGAAATCGATGCAGGCGGCAATGCGCACCTGAAAATTCCCCATATGGGTTGGAATCGGGTGGGGCAGATTGGGTCGCACGATATGTGGAGTGGTATCGAGGATTCGGCGCGCTTTTATTTCGTGCATAGCTATTATGCGAACCCCGCCTTGAAATCCCTGATTGCGGGGCAAACCAATTACGGAATTAACTTTACCTGTGCGGTGGCGCGAGATAACATTTTCGCGGTACAGTTTCATCCCGAGAAAAGCCAATCTTCGGGATTGCGCCTATTAGCCAATTTCATCGATTGGAATCCTTGATCCACAGCAGTCGTCGGCACAAACTAAATTCGCCCCTTTTCTTACTAAAACCCACCAAAGCTCTAACTCGATGCTGATAATCCCCGCCATTGATATTAAAGACGGACATTGTGTGCGCCTGAAACAGGGCGACATGAACGATGCCACTGTGTTTTCCGAGGATCCTGCCGCCGTGGCTCGACATTGGCTTTCCTTGGGCGCAAAGCGATTGCACTTGGTGGATTTGAACGGCGCTGCGGCAGGCAAGCCCAAGAACGAAGGGGTCATTAAGAAAATTATTGATGGCTTGGCCGATGAATTGCCGGTTCAGCTGGGTGGTGGCATACGCGACTTGGATACCATCGAGCGTTACCTCGACATGGGCGTGACCTACGTGGTGATCGGAACCGCGGCGGTGAAAAACCCCGGATTCCTTCAGGATGCGTGCACAGCATTTTCCGGGCACGTGATCGTTGCGTTGGACGCAAAAGATGGCAAAGTCGCCGTGGAGGGCTGGTCGAAAATGACGGGGCACGACGTCATCGATCTGGGAAAAAAATTCGAGGACTATGGTGTCGAGGCCATCATTTACACCGACATAGGGCGCGATGGCATGCTCTCTGGAATCAATGTCGAGGCTACATTGAAATTGGCCCGCGAGTTGCGCATTCCGGTTATCGCCAGCGGCGGCTTGACCCATCTCAAGGACGTGGAAGAACTTTGCAAACTTGAGAGCGAAGGAATCAATGGAGTCATCACTGGCCGCGCGATTTACCAAGGCACATTGGATTTCAAGCAGGCGGTGATTTTGGCCGAGAATTTCACGGCGAAGTCGACGGCAAAATAATGTACGCACACACGTTAGCCCCAGACAGTGTGATCTTATTCAAGTGGATTGGCGCTACGATGTTCGCGCTTGCCGAAAAATACTGCTTGTGCGGTCGAAAATCGTCGAGCCGAATTAGTTCGAGAAACTGACCCTGATGTTGGCCAAACGGGTGATTCCCTGCCTCGATGTCACCGCGGGTAGGGTGGTCAAGGGAGTCAATTTTGTTTCGCTACGTGACGCGGGCGATCCGGTCGAAATCGCCAAGCGCTACGACGAGCAGGGCGCCGACGAGCTGACGTTCTTGGATATCACCGCCAGTTCCGATGATCGCGATCTCATCTTGCATGTGATCGAGGAGGTCGCGACGCAAGTATTCATTCCCTTGACGGTTGGTGGCGGCGTACGAAAAGTCGAAGACGTTCGCCGCCTGCTCAACGCCGGCGCCGATAAAGTATCGATCAATACTTCGGCGGTGCAAAACCCCGGACTGGTCGCCGAAGCGTCCGCCAAATACGGCGCGCAGTGCATCGTCGTGGCGATAGACGCGAAAAAGGTCGCCATTCCATCGCCCTCCGAAGGCTCGACAACCCACGCTGGTGGCGAATCTTCGCGTTCGGGCTGGGAGGTATTTACCCATGGTGGTCGACGTGCCACGGGTCTGGATGTGCTGGACTGGGCGCGCAACATGCAGGCACTGGGCGCGGGCGAAATTCTACTCACCAGTATGGATCGAGATGGAACTCGAGAAGGTTTCGATATCGCCCTGACGCGAATGATTTCCGATGCTTTGGAGATCCCGGTTATTGCCAGTGGTGGCGTGGGGTCGCTCGACCATCTTGCACAGGGTATCCTGACCGGACGAGCTGACGCCGTGTTGGCCGCCAGTATTTTTCATTTCGGAGAGTTCTCGGTTCGCGAGGCCAAGGAATACATGGCCGCGCGAGGCATCGAAATTCGGTTATAGGATTAAGTATTAGTCCGCGCCATAGCGCCGACGATTCTCAGTCAACACTCGATAGACCAACGCGCTACGGGCGTAATGTTGCGGCACACCTATTTTGCGCAAGTTGTAGCTAGCCGATAGATGCGGGTAAGCTACAAGCGCGACAAACGGTTGGCAAGAATACGCCGTGGAACCTATTCAACGAAGCGTGACGACAATGTGGCGGTGGCGGGAAAATGACTTGGTTAGACGATGTAAATTGGAATGACGAAGGTTTAATTCCGGCGATTGCCCAGGAGGAAGCCACCGGAAAAATCCTCATGGTCGCTTGGATGAATCGGGACGCCTTGGAAAAAACGGTTGCCTCCGGCGAGGCAATCTACTGGTCGCGCTCCCGGCATCGGCTATGGCATAAAGGCGAGGAATCTGGTCATGTGCAGACTGTTCGCGAAGTTAGACTGGACTGCGACAACGACGTGTTGCTACTGCAGGTTAGTCAGGTAGGCGGCATCGCTTGCCATACGGGACGGCACAATTGTTTTTTCAGAAAACTGGTTGACGGACGCTGGCAGGAGGTAGATCCGGTTATAAAGGATCCCAAGGAAATTTACCGAAATTAGCGGAATTT
>JBJXEY010000338.1:0-59937 GCA_046153355.1 Burkholderiales bacterium | reverse complement strand
GAAGCAGCGCCTGGCCGATTGAGGGCTGCTTAATGATTCGCGCCACTCGAGCGCGTTTGCGCAGAATCCAGAATGGAATCATTTTTGCGGCTTTGGCTCGGTGTTACGGCAGAATCGTCGACGGGACGTCAGCGTATCACCTTGCTCGCGAGCCCACTTAAAGCCCAGCGGCTATGCAACAATCGGGCAGCAGCCGATGGTTTTTATCCCTTCAATATTGCTCCAATCCTTTTAATATCGCGGGCTATGCATGGCGTCTCCCGCACGACGCTCTGGTTACCTCTTGCAAAAATCAACCTTTCCCTCTACGGCTTACATCGTCCTCGCCGCCGGATTTTTCGTGTTGTTCATCGGCGGCGGGGCGCGTTTTGCTATCGGCCTCACCTTGAAACCCATGGTCGAGGAGTTCGGCTGGGAGCGTAGCCAGCTTGGGGTGGCGGTAGCGGTGTTTCAGATCGTCTCGGCCTTTGCTATGTATGCGGCAGGAATACTCGCGGATCGATTCAGTATGCGGCTGGTGCTGGGCGCAGGGTTGGTTGCCAGCGGCATCGCGATTGGCATGATGTGCCTGGTATCCGAGCCCTGGCATGCGGTGCTGCTCTACGGCGTTTTATTTGCCCTGGGCAATGGCGTGGCATCGATGGCGCCGGTGGCGGTGATGGTGACGCGTGTATTTCCCGGACGCACTGGCCTTGCCAACGCGGTGGTCTCCTCAGGCATGAGCGTGGGGCAACTGGTGATGATTGCGGTGCTCGCCGCGGTGTTGGTGACGATTGGCTGGCGCTCGGTGTTTATATGGATTGGCGTCGCTTATTTGGTTGTTCTTCCATTGCTTCTTATGGCGATCCCCGGTAGGGCCGACGCGCAAGCGCGCGCCTCGCAAGCGCCGCAAAGCGGTATGTCGGTCTCGATGGCGTCACGCACGCGGCAGTTCTGGGTGTTGCTTTCGGTCTACGCGGTATGCGGCTTCGGCGATTTTTTCGTCGCCACGCATGTGGTGGCCTTCGCGCAGGATCGCGGCATCAGCGCCTTGTACGCAGGAAATCTACTCGCGCTGATGGGCGCAACCGGGCTGCTAGGCGTGTTGGTGGCGGGCTTCTACAGCGACCGCACCGGTGCGGTGTGGCCGACCGCCATATGTTTTCTCGCGCGCGCGGCGGTGTTCGCGCTGGTGCTGGTGGATCAATCGCCCGTCTCGGTTGCCGTGTTCGCGCTGGTTTTCGGATTGACCTTCCTCGTAACAGCGCCCCTTACCGTCGTATTCGTTCGAGAAAGTTTCGGCACCAAGCATCTTGGCGCACTGACTGGCCTCATTACCATGGTGCATCACATCTGCGGCGGCATCGGCGCCTATCTGGGCGCGAGCATTTTCGATACCACGCAACATTACGACAACGCATTCGTCCTGATGTTGCTCACTGCGGCCCTTGCCGCCGCTTTGACGTTTGCTTTGCGGTTGCCACCCACACAACCCAAATTGACCTAAAAAGGATCCCCGCACATGACATCGAAACCCAAATCCGACAAGAAATCCAAGAAAGAGAAGAACGCCTATCCCGATCTGCGCGATCACATCAACAATTTGCGAAAAAAAGGCTTGCTGCGCGAAGTCGACATCCCCATCAACAAAGACACCGAAATGCACCCGCTGGTGCGTTGGCAGTATCGCGGCGGGGTGGCGGAAAAAGATCGCGGCGCGTTTCTTTTCACCAACGTGCACGGCCAGGATGGCAAGCATTACGACATGCCCGTGATCGTAGGCGCGATGGCCGCGAGTGCCGATGTCTACGCCGCGGGCTTGGGATGCAAGCGCGAGGAAATTGCTGGCCTGTGGACGCGCGCCCTGGCCAATCCGATCACCCCGCGGGTGGTCAAGAAAGCGCCCTGCCAGGAAATCGTAATTGAAGGAAAAGCATTGAAGAAACCGGGATGTGGCGTGGATGCCTTTCCGATTCCTATTTCAACTCCGGGCTATGACAATGCGCCCTACATCACCATGTCGTTCTATGCCACCAAAGATCCCGACAGCGGCGTGCAGAATCTGGGCTGTTACCGCGCGCAGGTGAAAGCACGCGATCGCGTGGGCCTGAATATGTCTTTGGAAGCGGGCAAGGATGGCCATGCGCATTGGCTGAAATGGAAAAAATTAGGAAAAAAAATGCCCGCGGCCATTGTGCTGGGCGGCCCGCCTTGCGTGCTCTATGTGGGCGGCATGAAAGTGCCGCAGGGCGTGGATGAACTCACGATCGCCGGCGGCCTGGTCGGCAAGCCACTGAATGTGGTGAAGGCGCGCACCGTGGATCTTATGGTTCCCGCCGAAGCGGAGATCGTCATCGAAGGGTTCGTGAGTACCGAGTACCTCGAGCCCGAAGCACCGTTTGGCGAATCGCATGGCTTAGTGAACCTGCAGGAATACAACTGTTTCATGGATGTGACCTGCATCACGCGCCGCAAAGACGCCATCTTCATGAACTACATCAATCAACTGGCACCCTCGGAGTCCAGCGTGCGTTCGCGCGTCACCATGGAGGGCCTGTACTTGAAGGAACTCAAGGCGATGCAGATCGGGGGCCTGAAGAACGTGGTGTTCCACGAGGCCTTGACCGGATCGCGGCGGATTATTTTTCTCTTGTTCGCGCGTGGCGCCCCCGATACCGAGGTCTGGCGTGGCCTCACTGCCGCCGCCATGCTGAAAAAAGGCACCGGCAAGATCGTGTTTGCCCTGACCGACGATATCGATCCGGAGAACCTCGATGCCGTGATGTGGTCAATGGCGTTCCGTTTCAAACCGCATCTGGATTTGAAAGTGCAGGAAAACTGGGCGGCGGGCCACGGTCCGCGCGACGTCGTCCGCGGCGACCGCGATTCGGCGCTGTTGATCGATGCCACGCTCAAACACGACATGGCGCCGGTGGCTTTGCCCAAACGCGAATACATGGAGCGCGCCCGCGAAATCTGGGAGAAAGAACTGGGCTGGGCGCCGCTCAAACCCGAGGCGCCGTGGTTTGGCTATTCGCTGGGTGCATGGACCGAGCAACTGGAGCGGGAGGCCGAGCGCGCCGTCAAAGGCGATCAATGGGAAACCGGCCGGATAGCCGCCAAGCGCCGACGCAAGGATCTTGAGATGAATACCGAGGTGAGGTTTGTGAACGATAGCGATACCGGAGGCGCCGAGTGAGAAAGCCGGGCCTGTCTCAAAAACGGGATAGCGCCGCGGATTCAACCAAAATATCGAAAAGTGCCGACTTTTCCGCGATCCGGCGCTAAAAATGACCTCAAACCGAGTACAATGCCGCCCCTCGCGAACCGCTGGTTCCGCGCGTAGGGTCTGAATTCCGCCGCGTCAGTATTTCGGTGGTTATTCCCATAATTTTGTAACTTGGCAGGAATACATTCGCCCGCGGTTCTCCCGCGGACCATCGACAACTATTGCAATAACAAAGGCACTCTCATGGCACGGCAGAAACCGCTCACCCTTTACCGCAACATCGGCATCATCGCGCACATCGACGCTGGCAAAACCACTACCACTGAGCGGGTGCTGTACTACACCGGCAAAAAGCACCAGATCGTCGAGGTGCACGACACCAAGGACGGCAAGGGCAGCACCACTACCGATTATCTGGAACAAGAGCGCAAACGCGGCATAACCATCCAGAGCGCGGCCGTCTCCACCGAGTGGAAGGGCTACCAGGTCAATATCATCGACACCCCTGGGCACGTTGATTTCACCATCGAGGTGAATCGCTCCTTGCGTGTGCTCGATGGCGCGGTCGTGGTGTTTGACGGTGTTGCGGGTGTCGAGCCACAAACCGAAACCAATTGGCGTCTGGCCAACCAATACAACGTGCCGCGTATTTGCTACGTGAACAAGATGGACCGCATGGGCGCCAACTTCGCGCATTGCATCAAGGGCATCAAAGAGCGCCTGGGCGCGGAGATCGTGCTGTGCCAGATTCCGATTGGCAGCGACACCGAATTCGCCGGCATGGCCGATTTGGTGGCGGGCGTCGCCTATGTGTGGACCTCGGATGACAAGGATGCCGAATGGGAGACAGTACCGTTTGAGTCGCTCAAGGGCCGCTTTAATTTCGCCGCGACGCGCGACAACGATTGGATCGATCAATTACCGGCTCTGCGCAAAGAAATGCTAGAGACAGCGCTCGCCATGAATGACGACGCCTTCATGCAGTTCGTTGAGCACAACACTTTCGATCCAGTCGTGTTGAAAGCCTGTATTCGCAAGGGCTCGGTTACCGGCAAATTGGTTCCGGTGTTGTGCGGCTCTTCTTTCAAGAACAAGGGCGTGCAGCAGTTGCTCGACGCGGTGATCGACTACCTGCCCTTCCCCGGCGAAAACGGCGGCATTTCCATGGTCGACCCAGATGGAAAAATCATTGGCGAGCAGGAAGTCAAGGACGAAGCCCCCGCGCGCGCCCTCGCCTTCAAGGTAATCAACGATCAGTTCGGTACGCTCACCTTCGTGCGCGTCTACTCAGGCATCATCAAAAAAGGCGACACGCTGTACAACGTGACGCGCGATAAGAAAGAACGTATCGGTCGTATCGTGGAAGTGCAGGCCAACGTCACCAAGGATATCGACGAAGTGCGCGCCGGCGATATCTGCGCGTTTGTGTCGATGAAAGATACCGAGACCGGCGATTCGCTCTCTGACCCCGATCACCAGGCGCTGCTTGAGCGTATGCGCTTCCCCGAGCCTGTGATCAGCGTGTCGGTCGAACCAAAAACGCGCGCCGACATCGACAAAATGTCCACTGCCCTGTACAAAATGGTCAAGGCCGACCCGTCGCTGCGTTTAAACGTCGATCAGGAAACCGGTCAGACGGTGTTGCGCGGCATGGGCGAGCTGCACTTGGAAGTCACCATCGACCGTATGCGCACGGAACTGGGTGTCGAAGCCAACATGGGCAAGCCCAAGGTGAGCTTTCGCGAAGCCTTCGGCAAGAACGTGGAACTCATTTATACGCACAAGAAACAATCCGGCGGTTCGGGTCAGTTCGCCGAGGTAAAAATGATATTCGAGCCGCTGCCCGCGGGCACCGGCATTGAGTGGTCAGATGAAATTTCCGGCGGGCGCATCCCGCGCGAATTCATCCCCGCGGTGGAACACGCGATTCGCACCGAGAGCAAAAAAGGCCAAATCGCCGGCTACGAAGTGGTCGACTTCAAAGCGCGCTTGATCGACGGCAAGTATCACGACGTCGATTCGTCCGCGCTGGCATTCGAGATCGCCGGCCGAAGCTGCTTTCGCGAAGCGCACCGAGCGAGCAAACCCAAATTGCTCGAGCCGATCATGCGCATTGAAGTGGTAACCGAAGCGCAGTACCTGGGCGATGTGATCGGCGACATTAACCGCCGTCGCGGTCAAGTCACCGACCAGGGCCAAAAAGGCCCGCAGGCCACGGTGCAAGGCACGGTTCCCCTTGCGGAAATGTTTGGCTACATTAATTTCTTGCGTTCCACCACCAGCGGCCGCGGCACCTTCACCATGGAATTCGGTCACTACGCCGAAGTGCCGGCGGGCTTGGTTGATAAGCTGATGGAGAAGGAAGAAAAGTAAATTCGGAAGTAAATTCGGAAGTAAATCGGAAATAATTTCGCGCCATCACGCGATTGTCGAAGAAGGCCGGGGAAACCTGGCCTTTTTTATTTTTCCTCCGACCTTTTTATTTTCCGATCACACTCAACGCTTGCCCAGCAACTCCGATCTACCGATAGTCACCTTGGTTGGACGTTTGAACTTGGCGGGTTCCGAGAATCCGATCATGGCTTCACTGGGATGCCAGTCCCCGATCGCGTAGGTACGTGTATCGCGCAGCCCCGAAACCCCCTCCTGCCATGCAAGCAGCATGCGCTTACCAATGTCCGAAAACCCGGTATGCAAGCGCATTGCTTGACGGACTTGCACCGCGGTGACCGACATCGCATCGCCGATGGCTTCGATAATTTTGACCTGCTCCCTTAGCGTAATGCCAAAACTTGCGGTGATAAATCGTCCCAACGTCTTACCTGGCGACCAGGTCTTCTTTCCCATGAAACCAATGCCCGGCGGGTTGTGCTGGTAACCCGCGTATACCGACGTTGTCAACATATCGTAGGCCGGCGACAACGCCACATCCTCGCGCGAGGAATAAATCAATGCAAGATTTTTCGCGTGGCAATCGGCGTTGCGCAGCGCATAGGTCAATAGCAGCGTCGTGGCGAGGTGTAAAAATGCCGCCCGCTGACGCGGGCCTGGAACATGGTCGCGCAGCGCTTTGGCGATGCGTTCCCATGTGGTGTCGTACTTGGCGGCGGGGCGTAATCCGAGCAGAGAGCAGAAATCCTCCATACCCAGATGCGCTTGTCCTTTTTCATTCACATCAAAGCGATCAACCAAGAGCGCCAAACCATCCCGCGAAACCTGGGTCTTCGCGGCCGGCATCACCTGCGCCGCGACCTGCATGCAGAAATATTCGTTGAGCGCCGCGAACGGCAACTTATGCGTTGAGCCTTTGACGATGTGCCGGTGAGTAAGCAGCGTCACTTTATTGTGTGAATCGAGTTTCGCTGGTTCCTTCTGCGCATCGAGGAACTTCGGTACCACGCCCGAAACGCCACTCCTCGCGTGCTTGCGCACCAATTCCGCGAAGGCCTCCTCGGAGTTATCACCCTGCAATAAATCCTTGACCTCCACCGAGGTGGGGGGTTCGGTGAGCTTCGCGCCCGGCGCGGCCACTTGCAGCCGGCCCACCATGTTGCGGCCGATCACCGACAATAAGGCTGCGGGGCTCGCGCCAATATGTGGGCCGAACTGTTCCTGTATCACCTGCAACAGGTAACCTTCGGGAAAATTCATCTGAAACACCGGATGCAACGGGTCATCCCAAAGGTAAGACTCGGTTCTCACTGGCATGGTGAGAGATACAAAATCGTTAGGGGCGGTACCGGCGTGATAGGCAAGCACGCTCTTGAAGTCGCCAATCTGCTCCAACATGGCGACCTCGCGACCCAGGACGTAGACGGCAAGCGTCATGCGCCGCCGCGCTCGCGACGCAACTCATCGAGCAGCCCCCCTGCACTGGCCTCGGTAAATTGCATTTCCATGCCAAGCACGGATAGGACCGCGAGTAATTTTCGTGCGCCAAATTCGCTCAAATGCCCGCGCTCTAAGCGAGACAGCGATTCCTGAGTGACGCCGGCCTGCAACGCCACCGCGCCTTGCTTGAGGCCCAAAGCTTTGCGCCGGTCGGCCAGCGCCACACCCAATTGTTGAAAGGAGTTCATTTGATTTATAAATCAATAATTTGCGTATTTTAGCATTTTATTGATATATATATCATATAATTATGCCAATTCCATTCACGCGTAGAATTCGCGCCATGCGTCCTTTAGCCTCTGTCAATTTCCTTGCGGCGTTTGCCATTGTCTGTGCCATGGCCTCACCCGCTACCGCACAAACCTGGCCCGTAAAACCGCTGCGCATCCTGCTCTCCTCCGCCCCCGGCGCCACCAGCGACACGGTGAGCCGTGGCCTGGCGGAAGTGTTGACGAAATCACTGGGGCAACCGGTGATCGTCGACAACCGTGTTGGCGCCGAAGGCCAGATTGGCATGGAAGCCTGTGCAAGGGCGACGCCTGATGGCTACACACTGTGCGGCACCACTAGCAACGTGATCATCTGGAACATGGTGCTGAAATCGAAGTTGCCCTACAACTCGCTGCGCGACTTCGCGCCGGTGATGCATGCGAGTTTTTTCGACAGCGCCCTGGTGGCGCATGCTTCGCGGCCCTACAACTCGGTGCGCGAGCTGGTGGATTTCGCCAAGGCCAACCCCGACAAAGTCAACTGGGGCCACTTCGGCGTCAATAGCACCGGGTATATGTATCTTTCATACCTCAACAAAAATCGCGGTGTGCGTTTTTACCCAGTGCCCTACAAGACCCAACCGCAAAACATGTTGGCGCTGGTGGCCAATGAAACCGATCTCACCATCACCGCCATCAACACCGCGGCGCCGCACATGAAGAGCGGCAAGCTAAAAGCCCTTGCCGTGACCTCGGCGAAGCGCGTCGATTGGATGCCCACTGTACCCACCTTCGAAGAGGAAGAAATAAAACTGCCCTTGCGCAGTTGGGAGGGTTATCACTACCCGATCGCGGTGCCAAAGGAACAAATCGATCGCATGAATCTGGAACTGCGCCGCGCCTACGACAATCCTTTGTTTCGCGCCAACGTGCTGGATAAAGCCGGGTTGGTGTCGAATACCGGTTCGCCCGAGGCGTTCGATCAGCATATTCGCGCGCAGTTAAAGGCAGTAGCCGAGTTGGTGAATTATCTGGGTATCAAGCCGGAGTAGGCGTTTTTGGCGTCAAATTGAATTGGTGGGGCGTATCGCCAAAGCGGCAGGCATTCAGCCGATGGACTAGCCCGCCAAGCATAGCTCTATACTAAATACGCAATGCAATTGCATCGAAAATACACGTTGAATATAGCGTTTGTTAATAAAAAGTTTTAAATATTCGTCACAACACGAGGCGAAATTCAAATCGCGACAGACCCCACCCGATTGCGCAAGGCACGTAACGCGGAGTAAGCCGCCAACGCCGAAGTCTTGGGATTGTTCGCAAGCGGCTTGCCAGAAATCGTCATATCCAATTCGCCAAATGCGCCTTCGGCGTGAAGCGTATGGACGTTACGTGACACTGCGGGATCGGCGATCAGGCGCACCTTGGTGGCATCCAAACCAACACCCGCCAACGCAATGGTCGCCGCGACATTGGCATTTTTCGGATACAGACGCGCCGCTTCGCGAGCCGAGCCTTCGAACAAGGTGACAGCTGATTTAAGGTTTTTCAAATCGGCGATTTGTTCGGCGGGCGTATCAAGCCAACCCAATGGGGGTTTTCGTCCAGTGTAGGTCACTCGATCCAGACCGAAGGGTTTGGCGGCTGCGAGTGCATCGATGCCCGCCACCGCCCCAGGCACCAAGGTCATTTGCGAATTGCCCTCGCGCGCCGCTGCTTCAAGGGTTTCGATCAAACCCGGCGTGGCAAGCGATCCTACCGAAGTGACGATGACATCGATGCCTCGCCGCAGCAGCGTCGGCACGTGCTCGGTCACGCCCAGGTGGCCAGCGCATTCCAGCGCGCAATCGATGGGCACCACCAGCTCATCGACCGATTCCAGCACATGCACCGTAGCGCCCAACTCGGCGCCCAACTTGGCGCGCAAGCGCTCGCGTCCATTTTTTCTCACGATGACGGCGGCAACCTGAATGTTATCGTCGTGCAGAAGCGCGGCCCTCACGGTCTTCGCGATCGCGCCATAACCGATCAACAGCACGCGCATGTTAGGGCTTCGCTTTTTCGGCCTTGCCATCCGGCGGCCCGGCATAGGCGGCGGCGAAAGGCCCAACTGTCACCATGTCGATCTCGAGCATCGCTGGGCCATTGATCGCTGCAAGTTCCGCGAGCGGCCCGCCAATCTTGGCTAAATCAGTAATACGCACATGCGGCAGGTTGATGGATTTGGCGAGCAGCGAAAAATCCGGTGTGTGTAGATCAACAAAGTAATGCCGCGCGCCGAACTGCGCATCCTGAATATTTTTGATCACACCATAACCACCGTCGTTCATCAGGATCACCAACACGTTGGCGCGTTCCTGCACCAAGGTGGCCAATTCACCGATATTCAGTTGCAGGCCACCATCCCCGGTGAGGCATAGCACCTTACGATCAGGCGCCGCCAGCGCCGCGCCCAAGGCCTGCTGAATGCCCTGACCAATACCACCGCCCGTCGCATGCACCGCGTGGCGTGGATCACCAATATGCATCATGCGATTGCCCCAGATGCTGTTGGAGAGCGTGATGTCGCGCACCCATACATAGTTTTGCGTTGCCGCGAGCGCATCAAGCAGTTTTTCGTAGGGGCCAAGGGTTTGGCGCACATCCAGTTCCAGTGCCGCGCGTGCCGCGCGTACTTCACTCGCGAACGCGGGGTCGGGTTTGAGCCGCCCCTTGAGGCGTGACGCTAGTCCTTCAAGCGCCAGGCCCGCGTCACCGCCAATGAAAAAGTCCGCAGGATAGGCACGACCTTCCTGCCGTGGATCGGCATCGATGCGATATAACGGACGCGGCAGTTTCAATTTGTATTTCAATGTCTCGTTGGAGCGCAGGCGCGAGCCGGCCACAAGAATCGCATCGCAAGTCGAATAAAAACGTTCCGTCACACCTGACATGTGCAAGGCGCCCAATGACATCGGATGGTTTTCGGGCAACACGCCGCGCCCCTGCACGCTGGAGATCACCGCGATACCCATTTCGGCCAATTTCATCACAGCGCCTCGCGCGCCACGTGCACCGCCGCCCACCCACAACAAAGGTCGCTTTGCGGCGGAAAGCTTGTCGGCCAATAGATCGAGCGATGCTTCGTTGGGCCGCGTCGGTTCTACCGGCAGGGGCGATAAATCCTCAGGCAGATCGATCAGCATGCCCTGCACATCGATCGGGATTTCCACGCTCACCGGCCCAGCGGGTGCGGTACATGCGGTGCGCACCGCTTCACGCATCGTCCCCAGCGCGGTCTGCGCGCTCCAAATGCGATAAAAAGCTTTCGATACCGAGGCCAACATTTCCGGCTGACTGCGCGCCTCATGGATATAGCCCAGATCGCGATCCAGATACGGCAGTTCGATCTGACCGGTGAGATGAATCACCGGCACCCCCGCGGTGAGCGCTTCCACCAACGCGCCACAGGCATTGCCCGCGCCGGTGCCGGTGCTGGTGACCGCAATACCAATACCACCGGAAACACGTGCGTTGGCATCGGCCATATTCACCGCACCCGCTTCGCTGCGCGCCGGCACAAAGCGAATCGCCCCGGGAATCTTCGCCGCCGCGCGCCGGCCGAAGGCATCCAGAATCGGCATATTGTGAATTGAAATGACGCCGAATGCGCTACGCGCGCCGCATTGTTCGAGAAACCTGGCGATCAATTCACCGACTGTAATTTTTTCTAATGCCATGACTTCATCTACCTTGTATTTTTAGGTTGCTTATGCTTTTTTTAGGTTGCTTATGCATTTTCACGCCGCCTTGATCGCGGGACGATAATTCAATCGATGCGACAACTCCGCCGCCGCCGCGCATACCATGGTGATGAGTTTTTCTCGCAGCACACGGTCTAACGAGGCCTGTTGCACCGTAATACCCATGGCTGCGGCGACCGCGCCATTTTGATCATGCACCGGGGCCACCACGGCGGAAATATTGCGTTCGAAAAACGATTCGCTCACCACACAACCACGCAAGCGATCCTGGTCGATCAAACGCGACAAGGCTGCCACGCTACGCGGCGTGGCGGGCGAAGCGCCCGGTAAGCGTACGTCGGGAAGCAGAACACGCAGATCATCCAAACTCATTGCAAACAACAAGGCCCGCCCGTAGGCGGTGGCATGCACCGGAAAACGCGTGCCCACCTGCACCGAACTGGCAAACGCCGAAGCCGGTGACATCTTCAACACCACCACCGCCTCACGCCCATCGCGTACCGAGAGCTGCACCGCGAATCCAGTGCGATCACGCAGCTTCTGCATGATCGGGCCGGCGAGATCAGTGAGATCAAGCGACGCCAGGTATTCGAAGCCCACGCGCAGCACTGCGGGCCCGAGCTGGTAGTTGCCATCGACTGCGCGTTCAAGAAAATCCAGATGCTCCAAGGTTTGAATCAGGCGAAACACGGTGGAGCGTGGAATAGCCAGCGCTTTGGCAATCTCTGGAGCGCCCAGCGTGCGTTGCTGACGATTGAATAATTGCAGTAGACGCAGCCCGCGTTCCAATCCGGGAACGACGTAGCGATTTTTATTGTCGATGCTCATTGCCGCCGTTCATTGTTGCTGCCTCGCCGCCTGAGCTTCGCGCAAAAATCGCGCGATCTCAGCCGCCACCAGGCGCGGCGACTCGACATAACTCGCGTGCCCAAGACCCGGCAAGCTTCGGTACTCGGCTCCATGGCAACCCTGCGCGATCTTGCGGCAACCTTCTTCGGGTGTCACGGTATCTTCGCTGCCGCACATCACGGAAATTGGCGCGTTAACTGCTGCGAACTTCGCCGCGTCCTCGGCAAGGCGCCCAACGGCTAACATACGCACCGCCTGCTCGTAACCTTTGACATCGACGCGGCTCATGCTCCACTTCACCAGATCGATCGCCTCCATTGAAGCTTTGGGTGAGAGCAAGGCAGCACCGCGTTGAACTGCCATCTCCTGGGCCCCTAGTTCCGCCAACATGCGAAGCCGTCCATCGATCATCTTCTGCCGCGCCTCGGGTGTGGCAGCACCATAGCCGCCAGCAGGATCGAGCAGAATCAAGGCGCGTACTCGGGTCGGGTTGGCAGCGGCGAATGCACCGGCGATCAAGCCGCCCAAAGAATGTCCAACGAGAACAATTTCCTTAATACCAAGGCCATCGAGCAAAGCCTTGAGCGATTGCGCGTAATCGGCGGCGGTCGGCACCGGCGCGGACAAATGTGTCGATTCTCCGTAACCTGGTGCATCCCAGGCGATCAACCGCTTACCCGGCAGCACCTCTCCCGCGCAAGACATGAAATCGACCCAGCTTGCCGAGGACGAGCCCACGCCGTGCAGCAACAATACGGGTTCTCCCGTGCCGGTCTCGCGATAACAAACCTCTCCTGTAGCGGTTTTCGCGCGCAGCACAGGGAAGGCGGCGATGCGCTCGGTGAGCGTTGCCATATTCGCCTCTATTCTCGCTTGATTTTCGACAAGGGATGATCGGGCGGATAGGTTGGCGTGAGAGGCCGAGGGGCGCCGAGCATCACGCACATCAGCGCGTCTTCTTCGCCAATGTTCTCTTCGCTGCGATACACACCCGGCGGCACCGAAATCAGATCGCGTTCGGTCAAAATCGTTTCCCAGGTTTCACCGTCTTTTTCGCAGGTGACTTTAAGCTTTCCGCGCAGCACGAAAAATATTTCTTCCACATCGGTGTGCAGGTGCAGGGGGCCGATGGCGCCGGCTGGCATGATCATGGTGGAAAAAGTGAAATGCTCGGCGGGCACCACATTGGCGTCATGCGCCACGCCGGTGCCGCCGGTACCCACGTAGCGCATTTGCGCGCGGCGGTATTTGGGGTCGTAGTCGGCCTGAAACTTCAAAGCGTTCCAGTCGTAACTGCGTGTCGAGAACCGCGCCACGCGGGTATCGAGCGCCTGTGCCAGCCCCGTGCTTTTCGCGGCGCTGGCAGGTTCCTTAACCATAGCTTGAGTCATTCTTTCCTCCTAGTTCATCACAAAGCCGCCGTTCACCGGCAGCAACTGGCCGGTCACGAACCCGGCGGCATCCGACAGAAAAAACATTACCGCGCCGCATACGTCTTCGGGCAATTGCGCGCGATGCATGGCACGGCCATTGACGTACTGGTCGTGGCGATCCTTGGGGACGTATTCGGTGGCTTCGACCAGCGTGAGCCCCGGTGCAATCGCATTGACGGCAATTCCGAATTCACCCAGTTCCCTGGCCATGGAACGTGTCATGGAAATAATTGCCCCCTTGCTGGCGACGTAGTGCATCAGGCGTGGCGCACCCCACAGCGCAGTGTCGGAGGCCACATTGACCACGCGTCCGGCGCCTGATTTTTTGAGATAAGGCAATGCCGCGCGTGTCATCAGCCAGGTGCCGCGCACGTTCACCGTCATCACCTTGTCCCACACATCGATTTCGATCTCATCGATCAACGGGCCGCCGATGCCGGTGGCAATGGCACCGTTATTCACCAGTCCATCCAATCCTCCGAGCATTTCTGCGGCTTGTTTTGCACAGGCCACTATTGACTCGGGTTTGGACAAATCGAGCGGCACGAACTGGGCCCCCAATTCATTAGCCGATGCGCGACCGCGCTCTTCCAAAACATCCGCGATCGCGACCTTGGCACCTGCCTCGACCGCCGCTTTGGCGAATGAATATCCCAAGCCGCGCGCCGCGCCAGTAATGAGCAGGCGTTTGTCGGTTAGATTAATTGAGGCCATTTTCGAGCGCATCAGACTGAAATGTGCTGCGCGCGCGGCATGTAATGCAGCACCCGCGCCTCCACCCAGGCCACCGCCATGTAGGCGATGATGCCGATCAGGGTGAGCAAGATTATGGTCACAAACACCATGGCGGTGTTGCCCTGGCCCTGGCCGTAGATCAATAGGTAGCCTAGGCCAGTATTGCCACCCACCAACTCACCCACCACCACGCCAATTACCGCCAGTGTCGCGCCAATGCGCAGGCCTGAGAATAAGGGCGCCATGGTGGCGGGGTATTCGATCATGCGAAACATCTGCCAGCGCGTGGCCGAGAAGGAGCGCGCGAGATTGATCATGTCCGGGTCAACGGTACGAATCGCCGTGAGCACGTTCACCATGATGGGGAAAAACACAATCAAGATCACCACCAGTATCTTGGGATACACAGTGAAGCCCAGCCACATCACGAATAGCGGCGCGAATGCAACCTTAGGGGCGATTTGCAAGGCGAGGATATAGGGCGAGAGCACCATTTCCACGCGCGGGGCGACACCCAATACAAAGCCCATGATGAGACCGAGTAGGGAACCAAGCACGAACCCCACCACGGTTTCCATGGCGGTAATCGAGGTGTGTTTGAGCAACTCCTCGGACTGCCACATGCGAAAGAATTCCGTCCACACGCGCGTCGGTGGCGGCAACATGAAAGCCGGCACATTGAGTAATGGCGGCAGCCATTCCCAAATGGCGAGAACCGCCAACAGCACCGCGATGCTGGCAGCGATCACGCCTTTTGAGAGCCCTTGTGTTGAATCCAAGTGTTGGCCTCGGGTATCTTAATCGCGCCTATTGCACGAACTGATTGGTGAATAATTCGGCAATGGGCGCTTCCTTGGCCACGATGCCTTGCGAGACGTAGAACTTTTGCACTGTCGCCAGTCGATCAGGGTCCATGGCACCCAACACTTTCTGGCCGCGATAGGTGTATTCGGTGTAGAGCGCAATCACCTCTTCGAGGAAAGCCTCACGCCCCTTGAACCCCGGCGCGCCGCGGATGTAATCGGGGATCACACCCTTGCCTTCTTTCATGATGTCGGCCAAGCCCTGCACTGTGCCGCGCACCAGTTTGCGGATCAAATCCGGACGTTTTTGAATGGTGGCGTCAGAGGCAATAATGGCCTGCGCCATGCTGGGGAAAAAACTGTCGCCGCGATAAATGCGAATCTTCGCGCCGGCGTTTTTAGCGTCCACCGCCCAATCCACTGGGCCCGCGAACGCCTGCGCCTTGCCTGCGGCGAACAATTGCCAAATGCCTACTGGGCCTGCCGCTTGCACGTTGACATCGTTCTTCACCAGGCCCGCGGAGGCCATCATGCCCAGTAGTGAATAGTAGGTGGTGTCCTGGAACGCCAACACTGTGACCAACTTGCCCTTCAAGTCTGCTGGGCCGTTAATTCCCTGACCATCGTGCACCACCAGATTGGTCAAGGCGCCGCCGCCCAATACCGCCACGGCTTTCACCGGAATCCCCTGCGCGCGCGCGATGATGGGCGTATCGCCCAGGCCACCGCCGATAACCGCGTTGCCCGCGCCCACCTGCACCGCCACGTCGACGCCACCTTTGGCGATTTGAAATTTAACGTCCAAGCCTTCCTTGGCGTAGTAGCCGCGCTGCTGCGCGAGCACCCAAGGGATGAAGGCGGGCAATACCGGCGGCGCCGGCAGGAGGTAATTTACTTCCTCCAATTTCTGCGCTTGCGCGGCGGGCACAGCCAACAAGCCGCTCAATGCAACGGCGAGAAAGGATTTCAATACGGTACGTTTGCTTTTCATGACATCTCCTCGGTTGAGAAACGTTTGAATAATTTCAGCTCATATACATCAAATTGAGTCAGAGGCAACCAGATCGTCGATATGCAGAAGCTCCATCAAGCGCGCCACATAGTTGCCCACACGCGGATCGCGGCGGCGCGCCATGGGATTTTCGCGACCCGGAATATCCACGGTTATTTCTTCGATAATCGTCCCCGGACGTTTGCTCATCACCAGCACTCGGTCGGAAAGCGTGATTGCCTCCACCAGATCGTGGGTAATAAAAAGAGTGGTTTTTTTCTCCTCAGCCAGGGTCTGCGCCAAATCCTGCTGCAGCACCATTTTGGTCTGCGCATCCAGCGCCGAGAATGGCTCATCCATCAAGAGCACAGTAGGCTCGACTGCCAGGGTGCGCGCCAACGCTGCACGCTGACGCATGCCGCCCGACAATTGATGCGGGTAGTGGTCTTCGAACCCTTTCAAGTGAAAGCGCTGCATCAACGCGATGGCGCGTTCCTTGCGCTTTGTCGCCTCCACGCCGCGAATGTGCAGCCCGAGTTCGACGTTTTCGCGAATGCTGCGCCAAGGAAGCAACAAATCCTTTTGCAACATGAAGGCAACTTGCGGATTGGGCCCTTCTACTTTGGCGCCATTGACGAACACCTCGCCTTCGCTGGGCAGATATAGACCCGACCCCATATTAAGCAGCGTGCTCTTGCCACAGCCGCTGGGGCCGATCAAGGACACCACCTCGCCATCGTGTATCGACAGGCTGACGTTTTGCGCGGCGACCACGGCTGCGGCGCCGCCTTTGCCGGCGAAGCGCCGCGTTACGTTGCGAAATTCAATGCGTGCGGGCACCTTTGCTCCCTACGGCTTAGAACCGATTTGTTTTACTAATGAATCAGTTGATAACATATGAAACACAGCGTAGCATGTACCTGATTCGGGATCAAGCGAAAAATGCAAGCACCAATTTCAACTATGACGCGTACTGCGGCCCTGTTTCTGGGAAGCGTGCCCTTGAAAGACGCGCAGTCGGTGTTTTCTGCCCTGGCCGGCCTGCCCTTGGGCACGCTGTCGCGATTCCCCGATGGCGAAACCGGCGCGCGCGGCAACTGGATCGGATGGCAGCGCGCGGTGTTCGCGGCGGTTCCCGCATTCCACCCGCTTGCCGAGCGTGAGCGTGTCTATCAGCTCTATCCGCCATTCACCTTGCGCGAAGGAGCGGACGCCAACGACGTAAGCTTCGGTCCCCTGGGCTTTGCGCGCGAAGCTTGCAATTCATACAACATATTCGCGGGGAAAAAAGACCGAGGAGAAATTCCACCTGGCGCCCGCTTTCAAGTCGCGTTGCCTACGGCCTGGGCGCCGGTGTATTCCTTTGTTGCAGCGCGTTGGCAAGCGGCGATTCATGGCCGCTATGAACAGGCCATGTTGACTGAACTGGAGCAGATCCTTGCGAGCATACCCAACGAGGAGCTCACCATTCAATGGGATGTCGCCACCGAGATGAGCTGGTGGGAAGGTGTCTATCCGGCGCCATTCGCGAACTCCACGCGAGCTGAGCTGGAGAGCGCCATCGTCCAATCAATCGCCCGATTGTTGAATGTGGTCCCCAAGGGCGTCGAATTAGGCCTGCACCTTTGTTATGGCAGCATGAACAATCGGCATTGGAAGGAGCCTACCGATACCGCGAATCTGGTCGCGGTGGCCAATGTTCTGGCTGCGGCATGCGTGAGGCGCATCGATTATCTGCATCTGCCCGTGCCCATTGGGCGCGACGATGCAACCTATTTCGCGCCACTGGCGGCACTCAAAGAGCAGGCTTGCACGCAACTCTACCTGGGACTGTTGCATGCTGAAGATGGCATCGAGGGCGCCTTGCGACGCATACGAAGCGCACGTCAATTCAGCAAAATTTTTGGCATCGCCTGCGAGTGCGGTCTGGGCCGTTATCCAGCCGAGGAGATAGCGGATTTGCTAACGTTGCATGGCAAGGTGGCGCACGCCATGCAAAACGAGCGTTGATCAAACGTGAGCGACCAGCGAAGATATTGAAATATTGAAATATTGAAATATTGAAATATTCAATTCCATCGAAATGAAAAAATGAATAAAACTCTGATTGGTATTAGTGGCGCGGGCATCGGCGGCCTGGCCGCCGCCATTGCATTGCTGCGAGACGGCCATGAGGTGGTGGTGTTCGAGCAGGCCGCCAAATTCGCCCGAGTCGGCGCGGACATCAATCTCACCCCCAACTCAGTACGCGCCCTGGATGGCTTGGGCGTGGGCGACAAGTTGCGCGAAACCGCTGCGCGTCCCACGCATCGCATCAGCCGCACCTGGGATTCAGGCGAAGAGACCTCGCGCCTGCCAATGTCGGATGAGGCTGAGCTTCGTTATGGCGCGCCGCAGCTCACCATGCATCGTGCCGATTTGATGTCGGCATTGGAACAGGCCGTGCCACCGGGCACGGTGCGGTTCGCCAAGCGTTTGATATCGGCCGAAACAGTTAGCGGCAAAATCGTGGCCACGTTTGCCGATGGCAGCAAAGAGGAACTCGATGCGCTGATCGGCGCCGACGGCATTCACTCTGCAGCGCGCACCGCGATCCTTGGGCCGGAAAATCCGCGCTTCACCGGTGTGGTGGCCTATCGTGCCGTGGTGCCGATTTCGCGCCTATCGGGGCCCAACCTAAACGCATTTACTAAATGGTGGGGGCCAAACCCCGAGACTCAACTGGTGACCTTTCCGCTTAATCGTGGCCAGGATATGTTTATCTTTGCCACCACCGCGCAGGATAGTTGGCGGCACGAATCCTGGACCATGCCCGGCAACGTCGAGGAATTTCGCGCGGCGTATACGAGCTTTCATCCCGAGGCGCGCGTATTCATCGACGCCTGCGATGAAGTGATGAAGTCGGCGCTCTACGAGCGCGATCCGCTGCCCACCTGGTGCAAGGGAAATATGACGCTCCTTGGCGATGCCTGCCATCCGATGATGCCCTTCATGGCGCAAGGCGCAGGCATGGCGGTGGAAGATGCCGTGGTGCTTGGCCGCCACCTCAAAGGTGTCGGTGTTAAAGATTTTGCTGCGGCGTTTCTGCGTTATCAGACATCACGCTTGGAGCGAGCGAGCCAGATTCAACTGGGCTCGCGCGGCAATAACTGGTTGCGTGAAGGCGGCAATGCCGATTGGGTGTATGGCTACGACGCCTGGAAAGTAGCATTATGAATATTGTTACAAGGAGACCAACATCGTGAGTGAAATGAAATTGTTTCCTGATTTCGATCGCATCCCCGAGCCCTATTCGCAGTGGCGCCAATCGGCCAGCCGCGCGCCTACCGATTATGAAGGTCAACTGGGCGACGCCATCGAGGCGGCGTTCGCCGATGGCGCCTGGGAGTTGCCCGCGCTCGTGGCACGCCTGAACACCGATTGCATCCGCACGCCCGAAGGCACGGCCTGGACCGAAGAGCGATTTCGCGTGGTGATGGCGGCGCTCGGGGAAGGAATGCCAACCCAGGGAAAAGGAGCCCCGCTATGAGCTCACCTATGCCAATCAAGAACCCAGTCGCCGTTTCCGATGACGATATCGAAACGCAACTCTCCATCGGCCTTCGCAACCGCTGGCATGCGTTGTGCCCGTCGAGCTTCGTCACCGACAAGCCGTTGCCGTTGTATCGCCTGGGCCTGAAGCTGGTGTTGTGGCGCGAGCCTGATGGGCGCGTCAACGTGCAGGAGGATTTCTGCCCACACCGCGGCGCGCCTTTATCCCTGGCACGCCACCTCGGTGATCGCCTGGCGTGCATTTATCACGGCGTGCAGGTCGGACGTGATGGCACGGTGATTTCGGTTCCCGGCAGCCCCGGTTGCAAACTGGAGGGCCAAAAGGCGGTACGCACTTTTCCCAGCCGGGAAATTGCCGGCGCCATATTTATTTATGTGGGCGATGCCTTGCATCCGGAGCCTGTTGACTTCACACCACCGCCACAGTTGGTGTCAGATGAATATGAGCGGTTTCTTTGTTACACCGATTGGCACACCCCCTACCGCGTGCTGATCGACAACAACATGGACCCAATGCACGGCACCTTCCTGCACAAGCAATCGCATTCCATGGCGGTGGGCGAGACGCAGGCGAAATTCAAAATTCGCAACACCGACATCGGTTTCGTGTTCGAGAAAAGCACGCAGCGCGATGTCAATTTCGATTGGAGCGAGTGGTGCGATTCAGGGGCCATGTACGTGCGCCTGGACATTCCCTATCCGAAAACCGCGGGGCCGGGAGGCAGCTTTGGCATCATCTCCATGTCAACGCCCATTGCACCGCGTCGCAGCGTGCATTTTTTCTGGCGCAATCGAAAGGTGACCGGTTGGCAAGCCGACGTATGGAAGTTTCTTTATCGCACGCGCCTGGAAGCGCGGCATTGGCATGTGCTCGAGCAGGATCGAGGGCTGGTCGAAGGGTTGGAACTCGAGGCCGGCGATCACGAGGCCTTATACGATCACGACACCGGTTTGGTACGCGTGCGGCGCTGGATGCGCGAGGAGGCGCGTTCGCAGTTGGCGGCGCTGGCGGAAGCGGGATTGCCGAAATCTTGGGAAAAACAAACGTTGTAACTTTATGGAGTGCACCGACATGAGCATTCGAAAAATAACCACTCCCGCAGTCCCCGAACCACCCGGCGAAATCTTCTCCAATTGCCTGATGGTGGGCGAACAGATTTTCCTCTCCGGCGCGACTGCCTCCGGCTCCGACGGCAAGGCGACAGGCGGTGACAGCATGGAAGCCCAGGCACGCGCGGTGATGACCAAGATCCGCCATCTGTTGGATGCAGCAGGCGCCAGCGTAGCCGACATTGTCAAGATCACCATTTACGTCACCGACATGTCGCGCCGCGCCGAATTGGGCAAGGTACGCAATGAATTCTTTCCCGGCAACAAGCCCTGCTCAACCCTGGTGGAAGTCAAAGCTCTGGCGAGCCCCGACCTGTTGATCGAGATCGACGCGGTGGCGATACGCGGCGCGAGCCAAAATTGACTATCCTCCGGCGGAGTTAAAACCCTTTTTTTATTCGTGGAGCGTCACATGGCATGTTCAAGTCCCGCCGCAATTCTCGCCGCGCTGATCTGCGCAACCGCCGTGTCGCACGCCGCCATTGCGCAGAGTTATCCTTCGAAGCCAATACGCATCATCGTGCCCTACCCACCCGGCGGCAGCGTCGATCTCACTGGACGCCTTGTGGCACAAGGCCTACAGCAAAGTCTGGGGCAATCGACCCTGGTTGAGAACCGCGCCGGCGCGGGCGGTGCGATCGGCACCGATGCCGTGGCCAAAGCAGCACCCGATGGCCATACCCTCCTGGTCGTTGCTCCCGGCGCGATGACGGTGATCGCGCATTTTCAAAAAGTGCTCTACGACCCGGTGAAGGATTTCGCCGCCGTCACCAGCCTCGCTGTCAGTCCCTTGCTGTTATCGGTGAATACCGCGTTGCCGGTGAATAACGTCAATGAGTTGATCGCCTACACAAAGACGCAGGCCAACGGCGTGAATTTCAGCAGCACCGGGCCGGGAAGTCTCTCGGTGTTGGCTGGCGAATTGTTCAAGATGATGACCGGCGCGCGCTTGACCGTGGTGACTTACAACGGCGGCGCGCCCGCGGCGGCGGCGATTGCCTCGGGCGAAGTGCCTTTCGGCATCACCGATTCAGCGCCGGTGTTTCCGCATGTGAGCGCGGGCAAGATCCGCATTCTCGCGCTCACCGAACCCAGACGCGTGCCATCGAAACCCGATATACCCACGGTAGCCGAGTCGATCGCTGGTTACGACGTCGCTTCCTGGACGGCACTGTTCGCGCCGGCGGGCACCTCCCCCGCCATCGTCAATCGGCTGCATACGGAAGTGGTAAAACTTTTCAACACGCCGGAGATTCGTGATCGCGCCTTAAAAGTGGGCATGGACCCGTCAATCAATGGGCCCGAGGCGATGGGCAAAATGATTCGCGATGATTTCGACAAGTGGCGCAAACTCGTGGCCTCGGCGGGTTTAAAGGCGCAATAACTCATCCGCCTCCGCCGGATTCCGCTAGGCGACTAGCGCCACCCGGCAACACCAGCGCGTCGATAACACAGGGCTTACCCTCCGCCACGCGCGCAAATCCGCGCTCGATGGCGGCACGCAATTCGGCCACGGTGGTTACCGGACCTTCCACCGCGGCGCCAAATCCGCGCGCGATGCCGGAAATATCCACGGCGGGATCGTCGATGCGCTGACCGATCCAGGAGTTGGCCGGTTCGCGGCCGCGCTGCTGAGCGACACGCTGCTGAATCAATTCATCATTCAGGTGCGAACGGTTATTCACGACCACCACCAGCAGCGGAATTCGATAGTGGGCCGCCGTCCACAAGGCATTCGCCCCTTGCAGAAAATCGCTGTCACCAATGACCGCGGCGGCCACACGATCGGTGCCTTGCAACGCCAGCGCCGTACCAATGGTGTTGCCCAGTCCGGAGCCAATGCCCACGCCGCCATCATTGCCAAGATGATCCATGGGATCGTCGAAGTGACAGGTCTCGGGTGCGAAGCCCAGAGGCAGGCGCGCCAGGGTGATTTTTCGTTTGGCGCGCGCCTTGTGCATGGCGTGGCCGATGTCGGCCACGGTGAGCGGTGAATCGGGCGCGCGTGCTTCCGGTTGCGAGAGGCTCCTTGGTGCAAGGTTGCGGCGAGGTTTTCCTTCGAGGCGTTTTTCCACCTCGTCAAGAATGTGACGCAGCGCGACATCAGGCTCCACACGCAGCATCAGGTCGGCGGGCGGCAGCCCGAAGCAATCGGCATTCATTGCATTATGTGAATACGAATCGACCGAACACTGAATCACCTTGGCGGTCACTGCCCCATTGGGAAAACCCGCCTTCAGCGCGCTGTTGAGATCGACCCAGTCCAGGCTCAACACCACATCCGACTCCGCCAATACCTCCTTCTGCGGCCCGCGAAAGTGATAGCTCAATCCCGCATGCAACGCATGATCGCTGGGAAATGAGGCGCCGGTCTTGATGTCGGTGGCAACGTAAGCACCCAGCAGTTCAGCCAGACGCACGCGCCTATCCCAATCGCCGCGATCACGCGACACCCTGCCGCACAGAATCATCGGGTGGCGCGCGCCAAGCAACCAGTCAGCGGCTTGATCGATAGCCTCCTGCGGCGGCACCGGCGCGGGGCCCACCGCGAAACGCGATGCGTCGGGCAGGTCGATGGGTGCGGCGAGCGCATCCTCCTGCAACAAGGCATCGAGCACTACATAGACTGGGCCCTTGGGCGCGGTGCGCGCTATTTTGTTGGCGCGCAACATCGATTCCACCATGGCGCGCGGCGAACGCGGCTCATCGTCCCACTTGGTGAAACCGCGTACATAACCCGCCTGGTCGCGCGAGGAATGAATCCAATGAATCCACGGGATGCGCCGGTCGGCATCCGCGGGGCCGCCCGCGCCAACAATAACAATCGGCGCGCGATCCACCCAGGCGTTGTAGATCGACATCGCCGCATTTAAGAGGCCCACGTTGGCGTGCAGGATGCAACCCATGGGTTCACCGCAAGCCTTGGCATAACCATGCGCGATGGCCACCGCCTGATTTTCATTGAGGCACAGAAGCAACGAGGGGTCCGCGTTGCCGCCATAGTTGACAATGCTGTCGTGCAAGCCGCGAAAACTCGAACCCGGATTGTGGGTGATGTATTTCACGCCAACCCGCTTGAGCATCTCGGCCGCGACATCGCTGCCCCAGCCTTGTTTGGTGTTGCCGCCCGGAGCGGCCTGGTCGAGTTTCAGTGTTTTGGTCATAGTCATGGCCTGTGTGAGTTTCGTTACCGATGCGAAGCGAGGTTAGCATCGCCATTCAGCCCTATCAAACAAGCCGTGAGAAGATTCGTTTCGCGGTGTCGTATTCGGTAGAGAACAGATGAGCACCGCTTCGATCAACCCAGCTTGAGTCCAAAGCGAGAGCCCCATGACAACCGAAACCAAAGCGCCTGCCCCTGGCGAAATTCTTCTCACCATTTTTTTAAAACACGACCAGAGCCAGAACGTCGATCAGATCCAGGGCACCCTGGCGGCGCGCGAATGGTGGGATCGATTTCCACCGCCAGGCACCGAGGTGGTGTCCTGGACCGTGGCCATGGGCCTGGGGCAAATCGTCACCTTGCGCCTGCCTGCGGAAAAATTGGGGCTCGTCAACCTTGAGCTGGAGCGCTCTGCCTGGGGCGTATTCACCACCGAATGCTACGTGACCTACGACTTTGTTCCGGTACGCGAGCGCATCACCAAGCGCTACCACGATGGCGAATGGAACCCGGAGAAGAAAAACGCGCCGGAAATTTAGAACTGAACAGCGCGACATCCCCTGCGCGATACATAGCGACATAGGGTCGTCGCAACAACTCCCAACCCAGACTTGAACGAATAGGAACTCTCCCATGGCACATGTCGACGAACGCTTTCGCAACCCCATTTCCACCGACGAACTCGAGCGCCGTTGGGCGCGCGTGCGCGAGGTGATGCGCGAGGCCAAGGTCGAGGCGCTAGTGATACAAGGGGCCAATAATTTTGCCGGCTTGGGCGGCTACTTTCGCTGGTTCACCGGCATCCCACCGTTGGGCTCGTACCCGATGACGGTGATTTTTCCCGCCAGTGGCCCGATGACCATCGTGCATCACGGCGATTTCGGGGGCGAGGCTGCGCTTGACCCGGTGAACGGGCCGCACTATGGCATCGCGCGCCGCCTCACCGCGCCAATGTTTCCGGCGGTCCATTACTGCGCGGATTTCGATGCCGATCTGGTGGCCGGCGAAATCAAGGGAAGTGGCTTCAAAACCATTGCCTTGATTGGCGCGCAGATGATGAATCACGGTTTCGCGCGGCGGTTGTTGCAGCAATTAAGTGGCATGCAGTATGCGGATATCACCGAGGCGCTGGATCTCATCAAAGCCGTGAAAAGCGCGGAAGACATTGGTTGGATTCGCAAAGTCGCCGCGATGCAGGATGAAATTTTTGCCAAAGTGCTCATCCACGTAAAACCCGGCATGCACGATTACGAAGTGATGGCGTATTCGGATTACATCGGCGAGATGCTCGGCGGCGAGACGGGATACTTCCTTGGATCATCCTCCCCCGCCGGACAACCGGCTTTGTTTCGCATGAAGCCCCAGCACGGGCGCCGCATCAATGCCGGCGACGTGCTGGTGTGGCAGGCCGAGAACACCGGCCCTGGCGGCTATTTCACGCATGTGTGCCGCTACATTGTTCTCGGGAAAGCCCCGCAGGAGCTGGTGGACAAAATTGGCCAATGCATCGAAATGCAAAAATACACACTGAGTCTTTTGAAACCCGGCGCGAAATGTAGCGACATCTTCGCCGACTACAACGCCACCATGAAAAAACACGCCTACCAGGAAGAACGTCGCCTGCACTGCCACGGTCAAGGTTACGAAAACGTCGAGCGCCCCTTGATCCGCAACGATGAAACAATGTTGATCGCCGCCAACATGAACATCGGCATCCACCCCGTCATCGCCAACGAACGCGTCGCCGCAACCATCAGCGACAACTTCCTCACCCGTGCCGACGGTCTACCCGAGCGCCTTCACCAAACCCCGCAAAAGGTGTTCGAGCTATAGATATGTAAAAAAGGGGCCAGGCTCGATTTTCCAAATGGGCCTCGCGACATTAATTGTGCCTGGCCCCTTATCCGCGAATAAATTCGAGCCTGGCCCCTTTTTATCGAGCGAGCTGCGGCAGCAGAGTCAAAGCGTTGTCGCGCTCGATGGCCATGCGTTCGGCGGGAGTCAGGTTTTGCGCGGCGAGCGCGGAGACGTTGACGTCTGTCGTCCAATACGGGTAGTCGGTGCCGAATAACAATTGCGACAGCGGCGTCATTTGTTTCAACGCATTGAAGCTCACCGGGTCGAATACGCTGACGGTATCGAGGTAGAGTTTTTTGATTTCGTGCAGCACCCCATTGGGCGCTACTGTGGCTAGGTCGCTGCGATTACGTGCGGTGGCGGCGATGCGGCCAAAAAGCATCGGCAGTGTTCCGCCGCCATGGGAAAAGATAAATTTAATATCCGGGCAACGCGCGAGAGTGCCGGAGAACAATAAACTCACAATCGCTCGCGTGGTATCGAAGGCAAACTCGACCACTGCCATGGTTACCTGCGGAATGAGATTCTGGCAGCACGCCGCGCAGGTGGGATGGAAATACACCACGGCCTTGCGGCGGTTTAACTCATCCCAGATCGGCGCGAAACGCGCATCGCCCGGCCACACTTCGTCGTAGTTGGTGACAAGACCTATCCCATCGACCTTCAACACGTCGAAAGCGTATTCAATCTCGCGCAGGCTGCCCTCGATATCGGGCAGGGCCAGCGTGGCGAACACGCCAAAGCGCCCCTTGTGATCGCGCGCCATGCCCGCGGCGTATTCGTTGCAGTCGCGCGCGATGCGGCGCGAATGCCGCACCTTGCCAAACCACGCGCCCGGCGCGGAGATCGAGGTCACCGCCGTGGCCACGCCGCCCGCGTCCATGGCCTCCAACGCGCGCGCCGGCGTCCAATCGAGCACGCCTTGTTCGCGACCGACCCCGACGCTCAAGATCCTATCTCGTTCGGCGGCGAGGTAATTGGGCGGGACGATGTGGTGATGGGTGTCAATGCGGTGCGGGGCGGCAGTGGACATGGGAATTCCTTGCGGGTTTATTTATCGGAGGCTCATTTTAATTACGCCGACGTTCACTCGCATCCGCACCTCAAGCGTTCAATAGGGCCGGTTGCAGACCGATCACGTCAGCAGACGATCATAGGTTATGTGGGACATTGCCGCGCAACATAGCGCGCAATCGCAACCAACCAGCTCAGCCCTACGCCACGCTCGCGAGTACACTTCGCATTTCTCTTGCCGGAGCCAAATCTCATGCGACACCTCTCGACAATCTCGCGCGTTGGTTCGACCTTTATGATCGGCATGGCAATATCGACCGCCTCGCTTGCGCAATCGTTTCCCAATAAACCGGTTCGCCTGGTGGTGCCTTTCGCACCCGGCGGTGCCGCCGACATCATCGCGCGCGCCATGAACGAGCCGCTAAATCGTGCGCTGGGGCAATCGGTCATCATCGAGAATAAACCCGGCGCGGGGTCGAGTCTCGCGGTGGATCAGGTCGCCAAGTCCGCGCCCGACGGTTATACCGTGGTGATCGCCAGTCAAAGTGGCATCGCCGTCAACCCCATCATTAACAAGAACGTTGGCTACGATCCAGAAAAAGACCTCACCGCCATCATTCAGGTGACGCGTTCCCCATTAGTGATCGCGGTGCACCCCTCGTTGCAGGCGCGCACCGTCAACGAACTCATCGTGGAAGCGAAGAAGACCGCGGCTAAACTTAACTTCGCGACTTCGGGCAATGGTTCGGTGCCGCATTTGGCCACCATGGTGTTCAGCGGCCTGACTGGCGCGGAGATGGTTCATGTGCCTTACAAGAGCGGTGGGCTGGCGGTGGCCTCGGTGGCCGCGGGCGACACCCATCTCACCTTCGCCACCTCGCCTTCGGTGATGCCGCAGGTGCAAGCCGGGCGTTTGCGCGGCATTGCCGTCACCACCAAAACGCGCTCGCCGCTGGTGGCGAGCCTGCCGGGCATGGAGGAGTCGGGGATCAACGGTTATGACGTCTCTATCTGGTATGGATTTTTCGTGCCTTCGGCCACACCACGGACGGTGGTGATGCGGCTATTCGATGCGACCAGTCAGGCGCTCAGAGATCCGAAGTTTCGCGAGATCATGGCCAAGGACGGCACCGAAACGCCGGGCTCTAAATCGCCGGAGGAGTTTTCCGCTTTCGTTCGCGAGGAAGTTCGCGTGACGGCGAAAGCGATCCGCGATTCGGGCGCAAAATTTGACTAAGTATTTTGGAAAAACAAAATTTCAAAAGATTTAATAAAGACCCTACATATACAACGACAGTTTTCAGCTATTTTTAATTTAATTTTGATATCGGGTAAAGGCAATCAAGCCCCCACTGAAGGAGGAAGTCGCAATGAATCGAACCATCCTTGAGCTTGCGGTTGCAGCGGGAGGCTTTTTATTCTGCGCAAGCGTATATCCCCAATACCCGCAAAAGCCCATCCGGATCATTCCCAACAGCGCCGCGGCAACGGGCCCTGACATCATCGCGCGCCTTTTCGCCGCGAAAGTTGCCGACAGTCTGGGCCAGCCGGTGGTGGTCGAGAACCGGCCAGGTTCCAACGGCAATATTGCCGGTGACATCGTGGCCAAATCGACGCCCGACGGCCACACCTTGTTCCTCGGCACGGACGCACAAATCGCCATCAATCCGCATGTGTATTCGAAAATGAGCTGGAACCCCGTGAAAGACGTGGTGCCGGTGGCTTCGATTTGCAAGCAGGCATTCGAGCTGGTGGTGCGGCCCACCGTGCCCGCGAAGACCGTGGCCGAATTCATCGCCCATGCCAAAAGCGTCAATTCGCCGCTGTTCTATGGGTCGGCAGGCAATGGCAGCCAACATCATCTGGCGATGGAATTGTTCAAACAGCGCACCGGTATTAATCTTTCACATATTCCCTATGCCGGGGGCGGCGCCGCCACGGCAACGGCGTTGCTTGCCGGTGACATCTCCGCCACCATCGGCGGCAGCGCGGTTTCGGTGCAGGTGAAGGCCGGCAAGTTGCGCTCATTAGCCACCACCTCGGCCACGCGTCTGACCGAATCACCCGACCTGCCCACCATCGCGGAAACGCTGCCCGGCTATGAGATCCTCACCTGGGTAGGGCTGTTCGCGCCCACCGGTACGCCAACCGACGCCTTGAACCGCCTGCGCAGCGAAACCAGCCGCTTTCTCACCCAAAAAGATGTCATCGAAAAACTCAACGCGGCGGGCGGCTTTCAAATCTGGAATATCGGCATCGACGAATTCAGCACGCAAATTCGGCGCGACTACGAGCGTTATGGGCAGATTGTCAAAACGGTGGGCGTGCGCGTCGACTGATCAATATCAAATCCGTGACAAGTTCTCTTGATTCCGCGATGGGTTTCGCGCCCGACTACGATGCGCCGATCCCCTACATGCAGCGCACCCGCGAGTACTACCAGGCCATCGGCTACACGACGCCGTATCGCTGGGCGCATTACATCGATGCCCCCTTCACTAAGCTCAAAAAACCACTTGCACAATCGCGCGTAACGCTCATCACCACCGCCGCCCTCTACCAACCCGGCAAGGGCGACCAAGGCCCTGGCGCGCCCTACAATGGCAGCGCGAAGTTTTACAGCGTCTACGACGGCGACACCTCCCAAACGCACGACACCCGCATCTCGCACATTGGTTATGACCGCAAGCACACCACAGCGACCGACAGCGGCACCTGGTTCCCGCTGCCGCAATTGCAGCGTTTGTCCAAAGAGGGCCGCATCGGTTCGCTTGGCCCGCGCTTTTTCGGCGCGCCCACCAATCGCAGCCATCGCGTCACCCTCGACACCGACGCGCCCGAGATTCTCGCGCGCTGCATTGAGGACAATATCGATGCCGTGGTGATCGTGCCCAATTGCCCGGTCTGCCATCAGACCGCAAGCCTCACCGCGCGTCATCTGGAAGCAAACGGTATAGCCACTGTGGTGATGGGCTGCGCCAAAGACATCGTCGAACACGTTGGCGTGGCGCGGTTTTTGTTCAGCGATTTTCCCTTGGGCAACAGCGCCGGGCGGCCGCACGATGAGGATTCGCAGGCTTACACCTTGGAAATGGCGTTGAAGCTGCTCGAATCCGCGGTAAGCCCGCAAACCACGGTGCGCTCGCCGCTGAGATGGTCAGAAGATGCGAAATGGAAGCTTGACTATCTGAATCTCGAACAGATGGGCGAAGAGGAATTGGCGCGGCTACGCGCCGAATTCGATAGGCAGAAAGAACTGGCGCGCGCCAATCGCGTTGCCGCATAAAGGCCAGCTTGCGCGCAATGAATGCCAAGCTGCCAATCCTAATTCGATCGACAATGCGCAAAACAGATTCAAGTACCCAGCGTGCTCGCTTCGAAAACACGGGATAGTGGCAACGGCTCCTTGCCAGCGGTGAAACCCTGTCGATGTGCGAGGAACAGCATGCGATCGACGGCGCGTCGATTGGAACGAATACCGAGCGGCGAGAAGTCGGCGCCGGCCACCTCGATCTGCTCAGCCATGCTGAGTTCATAGCTGGCAGGCACGACGTAATTTTTGTCTTTCGACAACCGCAGTGCTTCGGCAAAAGCCTTGTATAGGCTCATCGGCACCCAGGGGTATTTGTCCGCGATAGATTTTTTAATAATCACGCAATGAATCGGTTCAAAAAATCCCTGCCGTTTGCAGTGCGCCATGGCCTCCGCCTTGCGATCCGCATACAGCCATTTCACCGATGGATGCGCCCCAAGCTCGCTCAATGACATTTGTCCGCGCTTGCCGGTTCCGAGGTAACGCATCACGGCATCGAGTTCACCTGCCATCAACATATCGGTCAGGCGTTTTTCCTTCGGAAGAATTTCGACACTGACATCGGCAGGCGCGGCGTAGTCCATCAGCCGG
Source organism: Burkholderiales bacterium (assembly GCA_046153355.1). Classification (GTDB taxonomy): domain Bacteria; phylum Pseudomonadota; class Gammaproteobacteria; order Burkholderiales; family SG8-39; genus 2-02-FULL-62-17. The sequence goes on along the minus strand of JBJXEY010000338.1, from coordinate 29,475 downwards.
TAATGACTTTGCTCCACCTGGCGTTCTTCAAACCATTGCATGTCCTGCGGTCGTACGCCGTATTGAGATTCAAGTGCATCGCGAATCCAAATGAAGGCGGCAACCGGATATTCAGGCACGCCAATACGCTTGCCCTTCAAGTCCTGAGGCGATTCGATATCAGAACCAACATGACAAACCGTGTCCGCATGCGCAGCGAATGCCCAGCCTGGAAAGATCGGCAGTGCAATCCAGTCGCGGGCCTTCTGCAATCCCCAGAGAAAACCTGTCACCGACAGTTCCGCGACGTCAAATCTGTCCTCTTGCGGCACGATGCGAAACAAGTCGTTGAATGGCGTGACCGATGCGTTCAGCTCCAAGCCTTCGGCCTGCACGCGCCCATCGAACAGGGCTTCGAAGCGGCCTTGATGTCCAAGGACAACGTTGATTTTGAGTTTGCTCACGGTAGACCCTTCTTTGTTAAAAAATCCACACCCGCGCAAGGCAAATTGTGCCAGTGGAGGAAATACATTTGTTTTGCCGGTGTCGGCGATTGGGGAGACGATTAATCTCGGTGACGATCGATCTCGGCTGTCATCGATTCTGGCGTTTGCCAGGCCGCTTCAGTGGCTGCTTTTTATCTGCCAATTTGCCGGTAAGCCGTAAAAACATTTCTTGGGCCGCACGCTGCACTTCTGGCTCAAGCTCGCTAAGCATTTCGGAACGACCTTCCACTGCCGCTTCGAGCGCCAACAGCAACGGCCGCGCACATTTGGCGTAGCTTAGGCTGAGCATTGCATTGAGAACGATTTTCGCCCGTTCGCCATGGGTCAACAACGGAGCAAGAAAGTCTTCGACAAAGTGTCTGCTGACCACTGAAGCGGGAAAATCAAACGATTCGGAAAGAAATTTGCCGAGCGACTCGCGCAACGCGGCGAAGTCCCGGTCCTCTAGGGCCCCACGTGCGGCGCCAATGCATCGTTGCACTTGCCATTGCGACTGAGCGATTAAATCCTGCGCGGTAGGCTCGCTAATTCCTTTACCGACGGCAAAAGAAAAAGGTGATTCATTCATTGCGCTTATGCCATTTTTCTCGGGCAGTCCGGCTCGCAATTCCTCGACACTGAACATGGCCTCTAGAAACCGCGAGAGACCCAATACATTTTCGCGAATTCGCCGACTGCCGCGCATTTGCAGCCATAGGCGAAACAGTTGTTCTGCAATTCGGTATTGCGTGCGGCCATGGGCAGCGGTTTTTTCAACTAGGCCTTCGCGTTCCTGAATGTCGAGTTGCGCGGAGACTGTGCCGGTGGGCAAGCCAGCGTGGTTGGCAATTTCGGCGGCGGTAAAACCGAAGCGCAGGTCGTCGCCATCCTCCGGACGGCACACAGCTAGCGCATGTATCACTACTTGCGCTTGTTCCGAGAGGTCTTCGAAACGGGCCTTGTAGTAGGGCGTGGTGATGTCCATCAGGCGCTCGAAATCTTCGACCACGCGGCTATCGGGCGTTTGCCGCAGCAGATCAAATATCAAGCCTATTGCGCGTGGATTGCCGCCAGTGAGTTCGTATAGAGCCTCGACGCGACTTGGGCGCTCTTGCAGGCGTTGTTTGACCGCGGGCGCGCCTTGCGCATCGGCCAAGTGCTCGATCACCAGTCGTACTTCATCGATGCTCAATTTTCCCAGACGTTTGGGAATAAAAAAGTCGTAAAACGCTTTGTCGTAATCGGTAAAGGGCTCCGAGAGCCGCACCGAACCACCAATGACGATGGGAGATGTAGTGGTTGATAGTGCCTCTCGTAGCGCCCAATACGCGGGCGCATGCGCGTCTTTGAGCTTCCGGCCAGTTTTATCGATTCGTTGAAAAACCATATCGAGGTTATCCACCAGCAATACCGGACGGCGGCCAAGTGCGGCGCAGGTTTGCATCAAACACTTATAACCAGCGTCGGAGAGTGGGTCGGTATTTGCACCGTTTTTGCGCGCTTGCGCTCGCGCTGTATGGAGCATTTCCGATTCATCAAACTTATTTGATCGATCCAGCTCGTCGGCCAACGCTTCGCAAGCGGCCCACCAAAAATCCGAGAGATTTTTGACTTGATAGAGTTCTTCGGGGAACGAGAGTGCAATGAGGTGGTCACTCAAATCTACGTCGCGCCGGATGGCGACAGCTAAGCGCTTTAGCAAGGTGGTTTTGCCGGCCCCGCGAAGACCAACCAATAAATAGTGCTGCACGCTGCCCTCGCGCGGGGCGCGTGACAACTCATCGCGTAAAAAGGTGTATTCGTCCAGGCGCGCGACGAAGTTGCCGACGATGGCGTCGTCGCTTTGCCAATCGGGGTTGTAGTGGTGGTGTGGCGCGGCGAGATTCATAGACTGTTCCTACGCAACCACCAGCGGCGCAGGGGTTCCAGACGAAAGCGGTAACGTTTATGGCCTTCGCTTTCGTCAGGCCACCAATAGGCATCGCGCTGCAAAATGTCGCGCAATACAAAGAAGGCTCGCCTTGCTTCCTCTTGCGGTGCATTGGGCATGCGTTCTTGCAGTCTGGCGAGCAAGGTTTCGGCACGTGCACCATTTGGCTGTTCGGCGGCCAATTCGAGGAGCGCTAAGCAGTGCGCAGCATCTGTGGTCGATAGCTGGATTGAGAGTCGGCCTTCCCAATGGTGAAAATCATTGTCTTCACTGGGCTGAGCCATTTTTTCGATGGCCTGCGCGGCCAACGCTGACATGTCGATGCTGCCAGCAGCGGCAATGGCACTACGCACATGATGAAAAGCCAGTTGCAAATAGTAGGGCTGCGCCCATAACACAGCGTCTACAATCTTGCGCGCATCCGCTTCCGTTAACGCCAGCCCATATCGGGTGGCCAGTTTGCAAAGCATGCCGATCGCCACATCGTCTTTGAACGCTTCGAGGCTTTCATGCTTCATGCTATTGATGGTGTCGGCCATACCGTGCTGTTGCACCAACGTATCCAACCCCACAGAACCCGAGACTAACCAGCGCACCTTGCGGGTACCGGGCAGTGCGCGCACGTCGTTGCGGAACCAGTCGAGAAAACGACGCACCCTTTGCACGCCGTTATGCGGATCGCGACGAATAACATTGAATAGAAAAATCGGCAGCTCATCGATGTAAATAAGCCAGCGATGCTCGGTATCCATGAGTAGCCGCAGAACGTCATTGGCGATGTGCGTCCAATCTTCCGCGATGCCAGACCCGAGCCCTATGTCCACCCCGGTACCGGAAATCGATACCTTGATCGATTTAATGCGACTGCCGATGGCATCCCATGCATCGCTTATGGTCCCGGCAGCCTTTGCGCCTGGCGAAGCCAACTCTGGCCTCAATTTGGATTCCATCTTGTCGAGAAAATCGCGCTCGTCTTGACACGAAGCTACGTTGATCTCGACCGTGCGCCAGCCTGACTCTCGTACATTGACCATCACCGCGCGGGCAATTGAAGTCTTGCCGATGCGCCTTGCGCCCAGAAGCAAAATATCGTCGTTGCTTAAGATTTCGCTCAGACGTTCAACATCGGCTTCGCGTGCGTAAAAGTTTTCGCCCTCGACTGGGGAACCTGCGATGTTGTCCATAGCATCCCTTCGCTAAGAATTTATAGTGCAATAAAATCTTAGCGCTTTGATTTCTTAGTGTCAAACAGGGTTTGCGGAGAAACCTCAACACCGGCAACGTACCAATTCGGTATCCAGATGATTTTTATGGATAAATAGGCGATTCACCAACTTTCTGGACATGCTAAATTGATGTCCCAATGAATTTCACCAATTTGAGCCATGTTCAGACGCCCACCCATTTTTCTGTTGTGCCTTTGCATTTCGATTTCCGCAGTGACACCCACTATCGCCCAAGTCGACCCCACGCGAGGCTACCCTTCAAAACCCATTCGCCTCATCGAACCCCAGGGTGCCGGCGGCCTCCCCGACATCATGGCGCGCGGCACCGCGCAGGCAATGACGCAAGCGTTGGGCCAAGCGGTGGTGGTGGAAAACCGCGCCGGTGCGGAAGGCATCATCGCCATGGAAACATGCGCCAAAGCGCCGCCTGATGGCTACACGTTATGTATCGCCAACAACAGTCACATGTCCATCAACCCAATTCTTCGCCGCAACCTACCCTACGAACCGGTGCGCGATTTTGCGCCGGTCGCCTACGTGGCAAGGGTAAATGGCATCATCATCGCGCGCCCTGACATCCCCGCGAATTCCATGCGCGAGCTGGTGGCCTATGCGAAAACCAATCCGGGAAAAATAAACTGGGCCTCTACCGGTACTAATAGCTTTGCGTATCTCACACTTGCTTGGATTCAATCCAGTACTGGCGCTGAGTTCTTTCATGTTCCCTACAAGACTTCGGCGAATGCCCAAGTGGCTTTGTTGGCCGGCGACGTACATATCACGCAAACCAACCCACAGGTCGCATTGCAACTGGTCAAAAGCGGCAAGGTCAAGGCGCTATTGGTGACCGGACGCAAGCGCTCGGCGATGATGCCCGAGGTGCCGTCATTTTTCGATGTGGGATTTGATCTGGATTACCTGGGTTGGTATGGTCTATTTGCGCCCTCGGCCACGCCCAGAGGATTGGTGCAGCGGCTCAATGACGAGTTGAACAAAATCGTTCAAGACCCAGAGTTTTCCAAACGCGTGCTCACGCCTTTATCCGCCGAACCCAATGGTGGCAGCACCGAGGAGTTCGCCGCGTTTCTCAAGGCTGATCGGGAAACGGCGGCTAAGTTGGTGAAGATTGCGGGCCTTAAAGCCGAATAGGGAATACTTGAAAAGCCAGTAGTGCCGGACTTGAAAAACCTAATGACAAATGCCTGAAAAGCCAATACTGGCGCGTCTCTTCAGCCATTTGACGACAACAAAAGGGGCCGGTGAAGCCCCTTTTTAATTGAAGTGACTGATGCTCAAACCACCTCTGTCGTCTCAAACACCACCGTCCCCGGCACCGTCGGCGGCAGCCCGCCGCGCACCGCGCCAGCACGCTGATCGCGGTAGACCGGCCGCATCAAGGGCGATAACGGCCGGCTATTGGGCATCGCCAGCCACATGCGTAACAGATGCCTTTTGCGCTCGATCTCGGGGTAATCCTCGAACTCGGTGCGCGCGTGCATGACGATGTGGTTATTCACCATCTGCCAGTCACCCGGAATGAACGGCTTCCAGATCGGGAACTCGGGACCGTTGAGCAACTGGTCGAACAACGTCATCGCCTCGACCTGCCGCGCCGACAACGGCGGAATGATTTCTGGATATTGCTTAGGGACGTTTCGCAGCGACCCGCCGATGTAGCGGCATGACAGATTCCCATCCTGAACGCTGAAAATTGGCTGCTGGTATATCGGGCCTTCGTGCTCGTAACACTTCTTCTGCCAGGTCCACCACCAGGGCTCATAGAGCAATTCCAAAAGGTCGGGGCGGGTGCGCGCCATTTCGTTATGCACCGCCAGCGAGCTGCACACGCCGGACAACCCGCCGCTCTTCGCATTGCGCACGGCAAACAGGCTGCTCACGTCGGCCGAGTCACAGTGAAACCACAGTTCACGGCTGGATTTGTACCCGCGCCCGCTCTTCGGGCCATCCGGGTTGGTGTTGAGATTGCGCACGTCGCCCATCACGTCACCCTCGGCGCTTTGCGAAACCGCCGTGCCCACATACTTGGCCAAGCCCCAGTTAATGACCTTGAGGTCTTCCGGCGAATAGTTGCTCGATGGAAAGCCGCGAATCAGGAATACGCCGGGACCTTCTTCAAGGCCGACCTGGCATTTCTCGGCGACGCGGGGAAATTTATCCAAGACAAAGTTGTTCTTATTCACATCGCGAATATCGATACCTTTGGACTTAATCGATTTGTAAGCCTTGTCGATTTCGCTGATCTCCGCGTCGCTTAAGTGATGCAACCAATCGGAACGTTTGCTCAATTCCTCGCCGCGCCAGTCCGCTTGCGATTCGATGACTTTAATTTCCATACTTCCTCCCTGTGACGGTGCGGCGCAAGGCCGGCAGAACGATGTCTGCTGATAATATCGCTTTCCGAAAAAAGCGCGCGCATTGCCCTGCCGATCGCGCCCCCATCAATAAGGAATTCGAAATGCGTGCCTACTGGATTGAAATCAAAAACGGCCATTCGACAATTGAAGAGCGCGACACGCCCATGCCGGTGCCGACCAAGCAGCAGGTGGTGGTTAAAATTCATGCGGCGGCGCTTAATCGAGGCGAGTTCATCGCGAGTCACGGCCTTACTGCGGATGCCAAGGCGACACGCGCGGGCATCGAAGCCGCGGGTGAAGTGACGCATATGGGCCCTGATGCCACGGGAATGAAGATTGGTGATCGTGTCATGGGCCGAGTTACCGGTGCCTATGCCGAGTACGCCTTGATGGATGCGCGCGAAGCGATTCCCGTGCCAAGCGCGCTCTCATGGGAAGAAGCCGCTGCCACGCCGATTACTTTTTGCGTGGTGCACGACATGTTGATCGGCCAGGGACGCTTGAAAGCAGGCGAGTGGTTGCTGGTACCGGGAGTGTCGTCAGGAGTTGGTGTTGCCGCGTTGCAGGCAGGCAAAGCCTTGGGTGCAAAAATCATCGGCACTTCGCGCTCCGCCGAAAAACTTGCCCGTCTCGCGCCATTGGGGCTTGACGTGCCCATCGTTTCCAAAGGCGCTGATTTTCACGACGCGGTGATGAAAGCCACCGCCGACCACGGCGCCGATCTGGTGGTCAACACCGTTGGCGGAACGATATTCTCCGAATGCCTGCGTTCGCTTGCTTTTCAAGGGCGTATCGCCATGGTGGGATACCTTGACCGGGTTGTTTCCAGTGAAATCGATCTTGCCGCGCTGCATGCCAAGCGCCTGCGCATTTTTGGCGTCTCCAATAAATTCCGCGACGCGGCAGGACGCTCAGAGACTACGCGCGAATTCATCAAGGATCTGTTGCCGGCATTCGCCGATGGACGTATCAAACCGCTGATCGACAAAGTTTTCGACTTCGAGCAAATGGCCGATGCCAAGCGCTACATGGAGTCGGATGCGCAGACCGGCAAAATCGTGCTTAGGGTGATTTAGCTCGGCAAACTTTGCTTGGTTGCCCTACCCGGCGTCGTTTTACGCGACAACACTTTCGCCCGCGACTCCCATTTGCTTTAAGCGCCGCGCGCAAAACTCGGGGCCAGTCAGCCCCGGTTCGATGAAATCCCCAAACACCATCAAATCGGGAAATAGGTTGTCCTCAGGCTTACGCAGCAATCCAGGCGCCTCGCTGCCCGCCTGCATTTGTTCGATGGCATCAAGCAGCGCACGCCGCATTTGCACCACCGCCATGTCGCTGCGGCCCAGGTGCTCTTGCGAGCGGTCGTAAATCGCGCCGGGTGTCTCGATGGCCAGGGCATCCTGCGCGGGAAAATATCGCCCCAGACCGGCGAAGGTTTGTGTCTTCATCTCATCGCGATTTTGTAGATAGCGATTCGCGGCACTGCGCAGGTGGCGATTGTCCGGGCCGATTTCCTTGGCGCGGCGCGATCGAAACATCGCCTTGTCGATAGGCTCGTCGGTGACATGCAGCAATTCAAAACGCATGTGGGTGTGATCGTCGATCGGCACGTACCAGCGCCCCGAGTAGCCCCCGGCGTTTTGCGCGGTCTCCGCCCCTACCACGGTAGCGCCATTGGGATAGAGATAGTTGGTGACACGCAGGTAACGTTCGCCACGCTCCAGGTTACGCAGAGTACAGATGCGCACGCCAAAACGCGTACGTTCGATCTCCAGATCGGGACAGGTGTCTTCGCCGAAATAATCGGCATGATTGCCCGCTGGTTTGTCCTCCCCTTGTACCCGCTTTGCCTGGGGCGTGATGCGATGCAGGAAGGATGTGTGCGCCGGGTCGATGCTGCCCTCCATCGCCTGCACCCAGTTGCAATCCTGCAATACGCGAAACGCGATGCGATAGTCCTCGGGCGCGGTGAGGAAGTTGTAGTTGGGGATGAGTGGCGGCTCGCCTTTGCCCATATACGCGAAGATCAAGCCACCCATTTCGCGCACCGGATAGGCAACGTGCCGGATCTTGTCTTTGAACGCGCCACCGCCTTTTTCGGCGGGCTGATCTAGGCAAGCTCCTTTCTCATTGAATAACCAACCGTGATACAAGCAACGCAGTCCGCCATCCTCGATACGCCCATAGGACAAATCGGTGCCGCGATGCGGGCAATAAAGCCCGAGCAAACCAAGCGAGCCGTCCTCATTGCGATACAACACCAATTCTTCGCTCATGACGCGCACCGGCATGGGCGCTGCACCCGGCGGCAATTCTTCCGCAGTGAGAATCGGTTGCCAGTAGCTGCGAAGCAGGTCTCCGCAGGGCGTGCCAGGGCCGGTTTGCGTGATCAGATCATTTTGTTCTCTGGATAACATTTTGTGACCCTCTTAAACCTTCCGCTTGGCGCACCGAAACCTAGTTACGCGAAAACACCAGGCTACACGGCGTCACTGCGCCTGTTTGATTTCCTTGGCCATGCGGCCGATGGTCGCCAGCGCATCCAGACCCGCCTTACGCTGCAAGGAAAAAGTGTACTCGTGGATTCGATTCCAATCCGGCGCCGCCTCGGGCTCGGCTTCCTTGACATCCACCCGCCGGCTATTGGTTTCGCCTACCGCTTCGGAGAATGCTTTCTGCCCCTCCTGCCCCAGAAACCAATGCACGAAAATTTTTGCCGCGGCCGGATGCGGAGGATTTTTGAACACATTCACCGTAACGCCCGACACAGTTCGCGGAATGCCCGCAGTCAATAGAGTCTCGACACCTTTGCCCACGCCTTTTTTCTTTAAATTGTCCAGAACCTGGGTATCGGCGCCAATGGCGATGGGGTAGCGCCCCGTGGCCAGCCACTGCGTCATTTGCCTGACATCAGTGACATACACCGGGTTCTGATCCACCATAATCTTTTTAATGTACTCGGGTCCTTCGGCGAACAACATCGACGCGAGCATGATCTGCCCATGCGCCGGCAGGCGCGGATCGTTAATCACGATCTTGCCCTTCCATTTGAGATCAGCCAGATCCTTCAGGGTACTTAACTCTTGCTTTGCGATCTGATCGCGGTTGACATAGGGCCCCACCGAGGTGCTCACGGCAAACGAGTAGATACCGATGTTGTCCGACAAACGAAAACCATCCTCGAATCCACCGCGCCAATTGGCATCGCCTACTATCTTGGGGTCGCGTATCAAGTAGTCGCGAATATCGGCGCTGGCCCCAGCGGGCTTCAATACATTGGCGACGTTATTGCCACCCTCGACCATGACATCCCATAGATAAACACCCTTTTGCTGCTCGGCCAATAGACGCGGCGCGAGGTTGCTTGGGCGCATCAGGGTATATTCGATCTTAATATTTGGATAACGTTCCTGGAATTTCTTGAAAAACGCCTCGCGGTCATCCCCCGGACGGCCAATGGCGGTGACTTTGCCTCCCGCTTCCGCCGCTGCCAGCGTTTCCTTGAAATCGCGCTCCCATGAGACTGCGGCGCCTTTTTGTTGCGCAGTAACCGGTATGGCCAACAGCCCAGCAATCAGAAGTAAACCCAGTTTTGACGGTAGCTTTTGCATCATGTACCTCTTTGTTTTCACCACGGAATTGTAATGGTCAACCTTGCCTCAGGCGAGCGTGCGCCAATCCGCGCCCACCGGAATCACGCCGATATTGCAGCGTATGTTCTGGCTACAGGCAATGGCTTCCTGGTTCACGCTTTTGTCGCCCTCGGCAGCGTCGAGTTTTCGCAAAAACAGGCGCCGCAGATGCACGATGGCGGCATCGGTCTTGCGCAGGTGTTCCTTGGTTCTATCGACGATAAAGCCCATGCTCTCCTGAACCGCCGCATCCTGATCGAGAATCTCCGGTATGCCGGAGAAGCTCCGGCCGGTTTTCATCGCGGCGCGATCTTGCAGATGTTGATTGCCGACATTGCGATAACGCCGGTATCCCTCGACCATGTCGGCGGCGTGGGTCCATTCCTCGCGCTTTAGGTCTTCGTTGCGCTTGAACGTAAATGTGTATGCCCAGTTGTAGTGGTCATCCGCCGGCACCCAGGCATGCTGCGCCTGCGGTTGATGTTCGGCAAACGGGACGATGGTATAAAACGGCATGATGAATGGCGTGATGCGAACGTAAAGATTGTCTTTATCGCGATTGCGCAAGGCCGCATAACGAAAGCCATAGGGCATCTCCTGCACCTCGAATTCGGGCGCGGTATCGCGCGCGGCGGTGGCGATATGGCCGTAGTTGATTTCGGTGCGATGCAAAAACGAGATGTGCGCCGAATCGATGCCTCCCTCGATCGATTGCAGGTAATTGCATTCGATCAACACCTTTTGCACATGCACCTGCGAAGCCGGCAGATTCATCCACTCGAAATTGGGGAAGGGCGGCATTCGCTCGTTGGGCCCGAGGTAGGCCCAGACGATACCGCCCGCTTCGCGCGTCGGGTAGCTGGTTTGCTTGATTCTTTCCATCGCCGCGACATCGCCTCGCTCGCAGGGCATCTCCACCACATTGCCGCCTGTATCCAGCTTCCAGCCGTGGTAGATGCAGCGCAGCCCGCCCTCTTCGCTGCGGCCATAGACCAGCGACGCGCCGCGATGCGGACAGGCTTCCTCCATGAGCCCGATGTTGCCGTTGGAATCGCGAAATGCCACCAGCTTCTCGCCAAGCAATCGCACGCGCACCGGCGGACAGTCCGACTCGGGGAGTTCCTCCACTAAAAATGCCGGTAGCCAGAAGAGCCGCAGAAAATCCCCCATGCGGGTCTTGGGTCCGGTTTGGGTGAGCAAATCGTTATTTTCTTTCGACAGCATGTTCGATCTCCACGATTCTTATTCGCGCAATCAACGCCGATTACCCAACCCCAGTACCCTCGCCACTATTGCCGCAACCAGCGTCACCAGCAACGTTATCACTCCCACCACCGCCGCCGCTTCGTAGCTGCCATCGGCCATGTAGTTCAGTTGCAAGATCGATAGCGGCCGGGTTTCGGTGGTGGCAAGCAACGCTACATGGCTCGTCATTTTCACCGAGGAGGCAAACGCTAGGATCCCCACCACCGATACTGCCGGCGCGATCAGGGGCAACAACACCTTGCGAAAACTATAACTCCAGCCCGCGCCAAATACCGAGGCGGCCTCCTCCAGCTCGTTGCCGATCTGCAGCATATTGGTTTTGAACACCTGCACGCCGGTGGTCATCTGCGCCAGCACGGTGACGATGATCAACACAAAAATAGTGCCGTAGATGGGCCGCAATAGCGGCGTGCCCAGAAACAACCAGATGATCCCCAACCCCATGACAATGCCGGGGATGGTGCCGGTGAGCCAGGAAAGAAAGTCCAATCCCGCTCGCCCCACATACTTGGTGCGCGCGCAAATGTAGGCAACCAGCGAAAACGCGAGGATCGCCAACACGGCGGTGGACAGGCCAATGGTCACCGTATTTTTCAAAGCGCGTAAAAATTCAGCATGGCCCAGCACGCGCCGCCAGTTATCCAGAGTCCAGGCATCGTCAATATCGAAAAACCCGAATAACTGCATCAATGTGCCGACAAGCAACATCACCATCGGCAACACCGTCATCACCAGCACCATCGATAGCACCACGCCAAACACCGGCCAACGCCAAGCGCGAAGGCTCACCGGGTTCGATTTGAATTTGCCGGTGAGCGTGGCGTGGCCGCCGCGCATCGACACCCATTGCTGAAACACGATAAAGGGCAGCATGCTGAGCAGCACAATGGAACCCAACGCCGTGGCCGCGCCGAACTGGGGTGGCTGTTCGAACATCAGTTCGTAGATCATGGTGCTGTAGACCTCGATCCGGTTGGGCGCGCCCAGAATCAATTCGACTTCGAAGGCCTCCAGCGCATGAATCAAACCCATGATCATCACCACCAGTATGGCCGGCGCCATGATGGGAAAAAGCACACGTCGGAAAGTCATCCAGGTGCCGGCGCCGCAGGTGCGCGCGGCCTCCTCGAGCGCGCCATCCATATTGCGAAATGCGGGGGTCAACAACATCACCTTGATGGAAATCGAAGTGGTGGCCAGATGCACCCAGACGATGCCCCACCAGGTGAAAATATCGAACTTAATGTTCGATATAAAAGGCATGCGCGACAACAATTGATTGAGAAGACCGCGCTCGGAATCCATGAGCAGAATCCACGATAGCGTCAAGGGCAGCGAAGGTAGAAAAAATGCCACCCAAAACCCAAATTCCAGCCAATTGCGGCCGGGCAGATCGGTACGCGCGATCAACCAAGCGAGAACGATGGCGATCACGAGCGATATCGCCTGATAGGTGAGTGCGAGCGCAACAGTATTGATAAGGGTGTTGCGCAAACGCGGGTCGGAGAACGCGGCGGACCAATTTTCCGTGCCAAAACTTTGCGCTTGGCCCAAAGCGCCAACTTGAAAGCTATGGATAAATACCAGCAGCACCGGATACAACACGAAAAACAGCGCCACCGCCAGCACCGCGGTGTACCAAGCATTGCGCCCCTTGAACAACGCATTGAGCGGCCACCGCGAACCCCGTGGCATTACCGCGGCCATACCGTAATATGCGTTGGCAACACAATGCGAAGTGCCTGCCCCACCCGCCAGGCGCCATGCTTGGACAAAAGGCCGACGAACTGCTCGCCATTGGCCAAGCTCACCAGGGCGTCGTAGTGGTCACCCATGAAAAGCACGGTATCTATTTTTCCGTTGATCTCGAGTTCGCTCTCGCCGGCGACGCCCCGCGCATCGAGACTATCCATGCGGATGTCGTCGGGCCGCGCCACGAGAACGCAGGTATCTCCTTGTTTTGGAGAGGGCAGAAAGTGATGCCGAACTCGATAGCGAACGCTCGTCATGTTGGGAAATGTGACCTCGATAGACCCATCGTTGCCAATACCCGCGACCTGCGCCGCGAGTTTCACCGTTTGTCCCAGGAAGTCGCGCACAAAGGGCGTGGCAGGATGCAAGTACAGTTCCTCAGGTGTACCCACCTGTTCGATGCCGCCGCGATGCATCACCGCGATCCGATCCGCGAGGCTTAACGCTTCCGTCTGATCATGCGTCACCAGCACAATGGTGGCGCCAACCCGCTTTTGCAATAGCTTCATCTCCAGGCGCATTTGTTCGCGAAGCTTGGCATCCAGATTGCTGAAGGGTTCATCCAGCAAAATGATTTCCGGATCAAACACGAGACAGCGCCCAACGGCGACACGCTGCTGCTGGCCACCGCTTAAATCGGTGGAGCGGCGCTCCTCCAGATCCTGCAATCCGACCAATTCGACGATTCGCCGCACGCGACTTTTAATTTCGGCTTCCGCTAAGCCGCGCACACGCAATGGAAAAGCAATGTTCTCGAACACACTCATATTTGGCCAGATGGCGTAGGACTGAAACACCATGCCGAGGTTGCGTTTTTCGGCGGGCACGAATTTATTTTTCTCGGCGGAGTCGATCACCTCGCCGTTGAAAATAATTTCGCCACTGTCGCAACGCTCAAGGCCGGCGATCATGCGAAGCGTGGTGGTCTTGCCGCAACCGCTCGGCCCCAAGAGCGCAAGGATTTCCCCTCTATTGACCTCTAGGGTGACTTCCTTGACCGCCTGAAATTCGCCGAAGAACTTGCTGACCCGCTCGAATGCCAGTATGGACATGAGCTATAGATCGCGCCGCTTAATTGGCGGTGATGCCGGCGGTCTTGACCACCTTGCCCCACACCGCATATTCGCGCTCGATGTATTTTTGCAGCGCTTCGCCGCTGCCCGGTCCCGGCTCCATGCCGTGCGAGAGTAATTGCGCCGCGGTTTCTTTCTCCGACAATGCGGCAACCAGTTCGCGGTTCCACCGCTGCGCGATTTCGCGCGGCAATTTGGCTGGTGCCAGGTAGCAATACCAATTCAAGGCTTCATAGCCCGGATAACCCGACTCCGCGACAGTAACCACATCGGGCATGGTCAACGCACGCGCGGCGCCGGTGGTCGCCAGGGCGCGAACTTTTCCGGCTTTGATAAAAGGCATGGCGCTGGGGGGCGCGGCGAAGATCGAATTGATTTGCCCACCGACCAGATCCGTCATCGCTGGCGCGCCGCCTTTGTAGGGCACGTGGATCATCTGCACGTTTGCCATCAAGCCGAGCAACTCACCTGCCAGGTGGCCGGCGCCGCCAATACCTGAGCTGCCGAAGGTCACCGCGCCTTTCTTGACGGCGGCAAGTTTGATGAACTCACCCAAGGTTTTCGCCGGCACCGAAGGGTGCACCACCAACACATTGGGAAACGTTACCGCCATGGTGAGCGGCGTGAAATCGCGCAGTGGGTTGTAGGGAAGATTGGGGATCATGTGCGGCGCCACGGCCAGCGAGCCCACCGAACCGAGCAAAATCATATGGCCGTCAGGGTTGGATTTAGCGAGCATTTCATGCGCGATATTGCCGCCCGCGCCGGCGTTGTTCTCCACCACCACCGGTTGCCCCAGCGGCCCGGCAATACGCTTGGCGATGATGCGCGCGGCGGTGTCGGTGCCACCACCCGGTGCGAAGCCCACCAGCATGGTGATGGATTTGCTGGGAAAGGTGGATTGGGCAAACGCCTCTGCCGTGACCATGAAAACCAGGCTCATCGCTCCAACAGACATGGAAATTTTTCTATTCATAGCGCCATCTCCCTTCTGATTTGCACAATCTACTCGACGCCACCAGGTTTGGCAGCGGCCAAATTCAGGAACTCCACGCATCTTCGCCGATACCACATTGTCGGCATAGGCCATGTCTCGAAATGCCGCAGTTCGCGATGACGCGCACTCCACAATTCGAGCCTGGCCCCTTTTCTGATCCAATCCTTAATTCGAGCCTGGCCCCTTTTTTCATTAATCCACTTGAATATTGGCCTCTTTGATCACCTTGGCGTATTTCTGCACGCCATCGCGAATCATCGCCATCAGCTCTTCAGGGGTGCTGGTGATCGCTTCGGCGCCCGCCTTATCCAATGCCGCGGCGTTATCTTTGTTGCCGATGATGGTCAGCACTTCTTTGTGTAGGCGACCAAGGATGGGCGCGGGCACATTGGCGGGGGTCATCACAGCGAGCCACAAGGATGCATCAAACCCTGGGAATCCCGATTCGGCCACGGTGGGCACTTCGGGCATCGCGGGCGAGCGTTTGAGTGTGCCCACCGCGATGGCGCGCACACGGCCACCTTTAGCCAAAGGCAACACCGCCGGCATGCTGCCAAAAAGTATTTCAACCTGGCCCGCCACCACGGCGGTACCGGCAGGGGCATTGCCGTTGTAAGGAATGTGAACCACATAGAGACCGGCCGCAAGTTTCAACATTTCCATGGCAATTTGCGTGGTTGAGCCCGACCCAGCGGAGGCATAGTTGTATTTACCCGGCCGCGTTTTCAAATGGGATACCAATTCCTGCAGCGTTTTTGCCGGAAAGCTCGGATTCACTACTAACAGGTAGGGCGTCACGGCAACCAGCGACACCGCGGAAAAATCTTTAATCGCGTCATAGTTGAGCTTCGGGTACGCGGCAGGTGCCACCACGTGGGTGCTGGTTGTGGCCAGAGTGATGGTGTAGCCATCGGGCGCTGCCTTGGCTACCGCCTCGGTGCCAATAGTGCCGCCGGCGCCGCCGCGGTTCTCCACCGTTACCTGCTGCCCCAGGCGCTCGCCCATCTTCTGCGCTACAAGTCGCCCGACAATGTCGGTAGAGCCGCCCGGCGGGAACGCAATCACCATGCGCACCGGTTTCACCGGATAGTTCTGCGCAAAGCAAATCCCCGCCATCGACAGAATCGAACCCAACATAACAACACCTAAGCAATTGCGTTTCATCATCACCTGCTCCTTGGTTAATTGGGGTCGAAGCGATATGTCGAATGCCGCCTCACACACATTGATTAATTACTACGCCGCCGCGCGCTGTTATGCCGCCGCTTTCTGTTTCATCGTCTCGCGGTAACTCACCACCAAATCACCCACGCCGTCGATATGGCCTTCGAGCTTATCCCCCGCCACGCACGGCCCCACACCTGCTGGTGTGCCATTCATGATGATGTCGCCAGGGGCAAGTTCAACAAAGGTCGAGAGATAGGCCACCGCCTCATCCACCGGCCAGATTTGTTGATTTAAGTCACCCGTTTGTTTGGTCTGGTCATTCACCTTCAACCAGATCGCGCCCTTCACCGGATGACCAATTTTCGCAGCCGGCTGCACCGCCGACACCGGGCACGATTCATCGAAACTTTTACCCATCTCCCAGGGGCGCTGCATGTTTTTCGCCTGCGTCTGCAAATCGCGGCGCGTCATATCTAGGCCTACGGCATAGCCATACACATGCTCCAACGCCTTAGCACCCGGGCTATCGCGCCCGCCCTGGCCAATGCACACCACCAACTCAATCTCGTGGTGCAGATCCTTGGTCTGGGTTGGATACGCCAAGGTCGAATGATTGGCAATCACCGCATCGGAAGGTTTGGCGAAGAAAAACGGCGGCTCGCGATTCGGGTCATGACCCATCTCGCGCGCATGGTCTGCGTAATTGCGGCCCACGCACCAGATGCGGCGAACCGGAAACAAAGCGTCGCTGCCTTCAACGGCGATAGCGGCTTGTGCTGGGGGATCGATAACGAATTTCTGCGTACTCACGAATCATCCTGTATATAGGGTTGGGAAGGTCGATGATAGCCTTGTTTGTCGGGGGCATAAACACGCATTTTTACTCGGCACGTTACGAAAGACCCCGCCATGCACGCCACCCCCGACGAAGTGATTGCCGCCACGCGCCTATGGATTGAACGCGCCGTGATTGGGCTCAATCTATGCCCTTTCGCCAAGGCGGTATATGTAAAGGAACAGATTCGCTATGTGGTGAGCGAAGCGACCACCACCGAGATGCTATTGCAGGAGTTGGAGCGCGAACTGGAAAAATTGGATCGGGGTTCGGCCGATGCCATCGACACCACCTTGATCATGCATCCGCGCATGCTCAATGACTTTCTCGACTACAACGATTTTTTGGAACTGGCCGACGCGCTGGTGGAAGGAATGGACCTGGAGGGCGCGCTGCAAGTGGCGAGCTTTCACCCGCAGTACCAATTTGCCGACACGCAAGCCAACGATATGGGCAATTACAGCAATCGCTCGCCCTACCCCACTTTGCACCTATTGCGTGAAGCAAGCGTAGATGCAGCGGTGGCAGCGTTTCCCGAGGCCAACGTCATTTATGAGAGAAATATCGAAACATTGAGGAATTTGGGCATCGACGCTTGGTTGGCGCTTGGCCTGGGTGCGCCCATGCGCAGCAAACATTAACCACAATACGATTAAAATCGTCGCATATACCGGGAGGAAAACCAAGATGATCATCGACATGCACGCCCACTGGCGCCCGCGGGAACTCGCCGAGGCCATGAAACAACGTACCAAACCGCCACTTATTGAAACCAATGCCGAGGGCAAGGAGATGTATCGCGATCATCGCCGCTCGGTGCCCGCGCACACCATGTTCGACGATATGGATGCGCGTCTTGTCTCAATGGATCGCTATGGCATCTCCACCGCCGTGTTGTCCTTGTTCGGGCAGCTGCAGTGGATAGAGCGATTGCCGGTGGAGGAATCGCTGGCGTTATGTAAAGTTCACAACGACGCATTGGCCCTCATGTGCAAAAAGCACCCAGGGCGTTTCGCCGGCTACGCCTCGCTGCCTCTGACGGATCTCAACGTTGCCGGCGAAGAATTGACGCGTGCCATGTCGTTGCCCGGCTTCATCGGCGCGGTGCTGCCCGGCAATGCCTTCCTCACGCACGCCGATGCGAAAGCCTACGCGCCGCTCATGGAAGTGGCGAATAAGCTCAAAGCCATCGTATTCATTCATTGGGGCCCACGCCCAGGTGACACCTGGCCGCGCGTGGCGTTCGATGCGGAGAACGCCAATCCGCGCCTGGGCACGGTGGATATGCAGTCGAGCCTCTCCTCGGACATGATCACGCTGTGTTTCACCGATTACCTCGCCGCCTATCCCGATCTTCGCGTTCACATCCACAATCTGGGCGGCAATCTTCCCTATGAGATCGAGCGCATGGATCACCGCCGCTATATGGATACGCCGGATCTGCCGCTACCTTCAACGCAGGTGAGGAAACCAAATCTTTATCTCGATTGCAATTCCTTCGGCGCGCGCGCCATCGAGATGGGGGTGGATCTGTACGGCGCGGAAAAAATTCTCTTTGCCACCGATGGCACCGATTTCTCCACCGAGTGGTCGATGAAGGCATTAAAAGAAGCGCGTATTGACGAAAAATTCAAAAGCGACATTCTTTACAACAACGCGGCGCGTGTTATCGGCAATCGAACCAAACTCGCGCCCGCGCGCGAAATGCAGGCGGCTTGAAGGGATCAGCGCGCCGGCAAGGGCCCCAACGCCGCGTCGGCTTCCATAAGTAAGTTGTCCCATTTTTCCGGCAGCGCGATGTCGCGCGTCGCCGGGCCGTTGGTGCCACCGTGCACCTGCAGCCAGTAGGAATGCCCCGATTGTTCGCCGCCCGCCACCACCAGCAAAATGTTCGTAGGCGCCATGGCAATCGGCATGGGATAACGAATGTGGTCCTTCACCGGCATATTGCGACGCGCCCATGCTTCAACGGTGTTGCGCAACCACGGCGTGTCGGGGAGCATCGAGTTCTGCCATAGATACTCGCGGATGCGCG
Organism: Burkholderiales bacterium; assembly: GCA_046153355.1. GTDB lineage: Bacteria > Pseudomonadota > Gammaproteobacteria > Burkholderiales > SG8-39 > 2-02-FULL-62-17. Next base: position 10,723 of record JBJXEY010000338.1, on the reverse strand, counting down.
CCTTACTCCAGCCCAGATTCGCATAACCTTGCGCGGTCGAGCGGCCCATCAACACAATACCCGCCGCGCCCGAAGGGTTGAAGGTATTCGCCCAATAAGCGCCGTAGGGCACGCGCAGGCAACCGGCAAAATCGAACAGCGTGTCCATGGCTTCGCGCTCATCAAGCGCCGCGCCTTCCCAAACTTCGGTGGCGCCCGAGGTCGCCAATACGGTGACACGATTGCAATTTTCCGGATGACCGCGCTCGGTGTGAAACGACTGCCACGTACTTGGCAATCCCGCCTCGTCCTCCGCGAACACCAGCGCCGCGACACGTGCAGGCCCACCATGTATGGCCATCGACCCCTGGCCCGCCACACCGCCACCGACGTTTTGTAACAACAGTCTTATTGCACGACCAATCGAGGTGCCGGCCGGATACGTCGGGCTTGTCCCCAGACAACCATAACCGGAGTTAAGACGTATCTGCCGCGCGATTGGCCCCGTGACTACCACGGCCGGATTGGCGTTGCCGGTAGTGGAGTTCATATGCTGGTGATACACCGCCGGATCGAGAATCGCTTCAACTGCCGCGATTAACACCGGCATGTACTCGGGGCGACAACCGGCCATGACCGCCGCCACGGTAACCATTTCCACCGTGGCAAACCCGCCGCGCGGCAGGAGCTTGCCCAGTGTGCGATCACGCGCATAAGGCGTGCCTTGCAACAGATGCGACACGCGCTCTTCGGTGGGCGGCACCAGCGGTAGCCCATCGCTCCACAGATTGCGCAGAAACAACAGATTGAAGCGCTCCAACGCGTCGGGGTAATCGCGACCAGAAATCTCGATCAGCGCGGGTGATTCAATATGCGCGCGGGTTCTGCGCGGCGCCCAACAGGTGAGACCTTCAATCACCTTGTCGATATTTTCTTCAATAGGCGATAGGTCACTTCCAGGCAAAAACATCTTGAGGGGATAGACGTGTTTCGCCGACTCGCCGGAAAATCCCAGACCGGCGAACGCGCTATCCACCACCACGCCAAAGCCTTGGCGCGTAATGACGAAGGACGGAATGCCGCGTTTCTCGGCTCTTGCGGCGGCCCGACCGGCCGCGGTGGAACAACTGCCTCAGGCGGCGTTCGCGGTGATGACCGCGTGACATCCTTTCGCCTGCAGGAGATCGATGGCCGCTTCACTATCGATCTGCTCCGAACCAATGGGAAATTCGGTGAAGGGCACAAAGCGCGTATTGGGCAGAAGCTTAGCCAGGGCATGGCGAAGTTTTTCGAAAATGCGCGCGTCCTCCCACACACCATTGGAGAGCTCGCCAATGGTGAGGCCATCTAACGATGCGGGGCGCGGTGCGTGTTGTTGCACCACCTCAACCGTACCAGCGGGATTAAAAACCTCGATGGAAACCGCTTGTTGCGAGGCCATTGCAGGCGCGCTACTGCGCGTCAGGCCGATCCTGGCGAAACGTCTTATCCATGTGGCCTTTGCCTTCCAGGTCTCCCTTGTCGAAGATCCAGGTATAGCCGCCCTGAGGGTTGGAGAGAATCTCCCAGTCATTGCCATCGAGGTCAACCAAATGAAAACAATACGTTCCATGGGTCGAGCGCGGTTTTGAGACCTTGCTGATACCCCATTTTTCGGCCTGCTCGACGCACAGCCGATACGACTCATCCACCTCGGCATCGGTTTCCACATCGATGCCGTTGTGGTTCAGGTGATCCATGGCCGGGTAGCTGCGCGATTGCACTACCGCGTACACGTGATGGCTGCCTAAGCGCACCATCAATGAGATCGGGCTGGTGCGCACCACTTCCAGACCCAGAAATTCTTCGTAGAACTGGCGCGTCTTCTCCAGATCCTTGGAACCCAGCGTGCCGTGGGAAATAAATTTCGATTTAATTACCGAATTGCGATTGACTGCCTGATCCATATTCGCCTCCTTATGAAAAGTCATGCCGGCCGGTTTGTTGGCTGCGCCTTCAACGCGGCAATTATGACAGCGGGCCGACAAAAACGTCCAGCTTAGGCGCCGTAGTACAGAAACATTGCAGTTCGGCTAGAACGGCGCCGCCGCGATTTTTCCATCAGCACACGTCCATGCCCCCTTCCGCCGCCATTGCATCGATTCCCTCGCGCGCCGCAAGGGCGCATCGTCAAGAACCTCGCCACGAACACTGTAGGGGCTGTAGTGGCGTTGGAGGCAGGGCGGGAGCGTTAAACGTAATCGTTCGCCGCTTTAGCCATCGACTAGAGTGGAGTGTCCTGCGTTCTGTCGAATCTTTCGATCACCAATCCAACTATCGGACTAAAGTGCTTAACGTTGCCGGTGAGCAACGGCACGCCATGTTCGAGCGCGGTTGCTCCGATTAACGCATCGCCCATTCCCAGGCCGTGCGAAAGCGAAAAGTTTTCCATGAGAGCAATGGCTCGGCGCGTGATCGCCGGGGTGATCTGCAACTGTTCGGTATTTCGCATTACCAAGCTTTTGCGCACCGCTTCCAGTTCCGCCCGGTCGCGCATGCCTTGCAAAAGTTCCATCCAGGTAACCGCTGAAATGATCAATTTCGGCAGGCGATCAAGGCGCTGTGCTGCACGCGGCAGGCCGCGCAGGTGCCAGATCAGTACATCGGTGTCGACCAGCACGAGAATTAATTCTCGTTGCGTGAACCATCGCGGTTGTAACGCGGCATGCGCATCTTACGAACGTATGCCTCTACATCGGCCATGTCGTCACGGTCGCGCCAGATGCCGAACGCAGGATCGTCCGTGACGAAGTCAGGCGTGGCCGAAGCAGCAGCAACCGAGGTGATCGTTGACGCTGCCGATGGCTCGCTTTCGATCCGCACCGTAACGTGCGCGCTTTTCGATGCCGGCAGTTTTGCGCGCCACGTTTCCGGCAGGTCGGCGATATTCACGTGTTCAATGATGACTGCGCTCATAGCTTGTTCCCAACCTATTGTGGAGGCGTAATGTGCAATGAAGGTATTATCCCCCGCGCGAATCGATGCGCGCAATAAGTTTGGACGCGACAGCCAACAGCGGCGCCACGCGAGCGCACAAGCTGCCCAACCGACGCCGCGACCGGCATCCTAAATGCGCGACGCCAGGTTTTCATGGCGGCGCGATGGCACAATGGCGGCCCTCAAATGTGGCAATGCCACGCCAATTCGGGACAATCATGCGGCCGCTCGAAGGCATCACCGTAATCACGTTGGAACACGCCATCGCCGCGCCCTTCGCCACGCGCCAACTGGCCGATCTGGGCGCGCGTGTCATCAAGATCGAGCGCCCTGGCGTGGGCGATTTCGCACGCGGCTACGACCAACGCGTCAACGGTTTAGCCTCGCATTTTGTCTGGACCAATCGCTCCAAAGAAAGCCTCACGCTTGATGTGAAGCACCCCGAGTGCCAGAAAATATTGAAACGTTTGATTCTCGATGAGGCCGATGTACTGGTACAGAACCTCGCCCCTGGCGCCGCAGCGCGTCTGGGTTTGGATTACCAAACGCTCAGCACGGCCAAGCCCGGCATTATCGTGTGCGATATCTCCGGCTATGGCGAGGATGGCCCGTACCGCGACAAGAAGGCCTATGACCTGTTGATTCAAAGCGAAGCAGGATTTCTTTCCATCACCGGCACCGAAGACACGCCTTCCAAGGCAGGCCCGTCGATAGGTGATATTTCCGCGGGCATGTATGCCTACAGCAATATTCTCGCAGCGTTGCTGCATCGGAAAAATACCGGCCGCGGACAACACATCGATATATCGATGCTGGAGTCGCTCACCGAATGGATGGGTTATCCGCTTTACTACGCATACAAAGAAGCCGCGCCGCCGCCGCGCACAGGCGCAAGCCACGCCACCATCTATCCCTATGGCCCGTTCCCGGCGGGCGACGGCAAAACGGTGATGCTGGGGTTGCAAAACGAACGCGAGTGGGTGGTGTTTTGTGAAGCGGTTCTATTGCAACCGGCGCTCGCCACCGACCCTCGCTTCACCGGCAACGCCAAGCGCAGCGCGGCACGCAACGAGCTGCGGCAAATTATTGTCGATGTCTTTGCAACGCTTGCCGCCGATGAGGTGTTGCGGCGATTGGATGAAGCGCAGATCGCCAATGCTAAGGTGAACGACATGCACGGCGTATGGGCACATCCGCAACTGGCAGCTCGGAAGCGCTGGACCGAAGTAGGCACCTCCACCGGACCCATACCTGCCCTGCTGCCGCCAGGCTCGTGGGAAGAAGGCCCGCCACGCATGGATGAAGTTCCCGCGTTGGGCCAACACACAGACAGTATTCTCACGCAACTGGGTTACACGGCGGAACGCATCGCTAAGCTACGCACCGAAAAAGCAATCTAAACATCAATAGGAGATCTCCAATGCCCGCATCACTGATCGATTCATCCATCTTCGGCAACATCTTCGGCACCGAGGCCATGCGCCGCGTGTGGTCCGATGAAAATCGCACCGCCAAGTATCTGGAATTCGAGGCCGCGTTGGCCAAAGTGCAGGGGCGCCTAGGGATCATTCCGCAGAATGCCGCCGATGAAATCGTGCGCAACTGCCGCATCGAAAATATTGATATGGAAAAACTTCGCCAACAAACCGAACGCATCGGCTACCCGGTCTTAGGTGTGGTGCAGCAGTTGGTTGAAAAATGCAAGGATGGCCTGGGAGAGTGGTGCCACTGGGGCGCCACCACGCAGGACATCACCGACACCGCCACGGTGCTGCAGATCCGCGAGTCACTCGCCATCATCGAGGCCGATCTCGCCACGATTTCGCAATCCATGGCTGACATTGCCAAAAAACATCGCGACACGCCGATGATTGGCCGCAGCAACTTGCAACAGGCAGTGCCGGTGACCTTCGGCTACAAAATGGCGGGATTGCTCTCGGCCATCGAGCGCCATCGCGAGCGCCTGGGTCAATTACGGCCACGCGTGCTCACCGGCGAATTCGCCGGCGCGGCGGGAACACTTGCGTCACTGGAAAAAGGCGCGATGGAGACGCAGGAAGGGTTGATGAAGGAACTGGGCCTCAACCAACCGGTAATCGCCTGGCACACCATCCGCGACAACATCGCCGAAACCGGCGGATTCCTCGGCCTGGTGTGTGGCACCTTGGGTAAGCTCTCGATGGATGTAAAGCTGATGATGCAAACCGAAGTCGGTGAAGTGTATGAACCCTTCGCGCACGGCCGAGGCTCCTCCTCCACCATGCCGCAAAAGCGCAATCCGATTTCCAGTTGCTACATCCATGCCTGCGCAAGCGTGGTGCGCCAGCACGCCGCTGCACTACTCGATGCCATGATCGCCGATCACGAGCGCTCCACCGGCCCGTGGGAAATCGAATGGATTGTGTTGCCCGAAGCGTTCGTATTGACCGCAGGTGCGCTCAATCAATCCAAGTTCATCCTCGCCGGATTGGAAGTGGATGCCAAACGCATGCGTGACAACCTCGACCTCACCAACGGCTTGGTGGTCTCGGAGGCGGTGATGATGGGTCTTGCACCCTACCTTGGCCGCGAATACGCGCACGACCTGGTGTATGACCTGTGCCGCGATGCCATCAAACAAGACAAACCCCTGCTCGACCTATTGGCCGCCAATACCGAGATCACCAAGCATGTTGATCGCAAAAAACTAGCGGAACTGTGCGACCCCGCGAATTACCTGGGGCAATCCGGGGTGATGGTGGATCGGGTGTTGGCAAAACGCCTGGCATAGCCTTTATTTATTAAGATATTTTCAAAAAACCTAGGTGCAGCGTACATTGTAAAGACATTTTAATTCAATTAATGAATTTACATTGGGGACTATATGAACCACCTTGCGCAATGCCATCGATAGGCACCATGCGGAAATCAGCGCCTCTGCCTCGACCGCGAAGGCAGCGGGCATACAGCCGGAATAACCAAGGCGATCAAACATCGCCGTTTATGTGGAGCGTACCCATGAGTCGATTTCGCCTCCCGCCCGCGCTGCGGGTTGGCTTCTTATTGGCGGGCGCTTTGTCATGCTCCCTGCCAAGCGAAAGTTATTCCCAGGCGTACCCCGTCAAACCGGTACGCCTACTCACCCTGTTCGCCGCCGGCAGCACTGGCGATGCCTCGGCGCGTGTGTTCGCCGGGCCGTTTGGCGATGCGCTGGGGCAACAAGTGGTGTTGGAGAATGTACCTGGCGCAGGCGGCGTGTTGGCCGCGGAGCGCGTGGCGCGTGCAGCGCCGGATGGCTACACGCTGCTCTATAGCTTGTCGAGCGTTCACGTCATGCGCCCCTACCTCGCACGACAGACACCCTTCGATCCGGTGAACGATTTCACGCCGATCACGCAGATCGGCACCGCCATTACGCTGTTGGTGGCCAATACCAGCGCGCCGTATCGCAGCTTTCGCGAACTCATCGACTACGCCAAAGCCAACCCCGGCAAGGTCTCCTACGGCACCTCGGGCGTGGGTTCGCCGACGCATCTAGCGGGCGAACTGATCGGACAACTGACACAAATCAACATCGTGCACGTTCCCTACAAAGCGGTGTCGCAGGCGTTTCAGGATGTGATGGGTGGGCAACTGCCGCTGGCCTTCGCCATATCGAGCCAGGTATTGCCGGCCATCAAAAGCGGCAAGATCCGCGTACTCGCGGTGATGGAAGATGATCGCTACAACCAGATGCCCGATATCCCCAGCATGCAGGAAGTAGTCGCCAATTTCCAGGCGCCGCCCAGTTGGCCAGGATTGTTCGCACCGGCGAAATTGCCGCCGCCGATATTGCAACGGCTGCACGCCGAAGCGGTGAAGGTATTGAACTCAAACGAGGTGAAAGAAAAACTGGCGACGCGCGATTTTTATGTCAGTACGCAAAAATCACCCGAAGAGTTCCTCGCCAAGATCAAACGCGAAATGGCGCTGGTGGGTAGGGTCGTAAAAAGCGCGGGGATACAGCCCACCGACTAAGCCGCTCGCTTAATAAACGGCCAACGTCTCCGGCCCACGCGCCGTGGCAAAGGTATTCACGATGCACCTTCTCGGCACATCGACAATGGAGATCGTGCCCTGGTCATGATTCATTACATAAGCTAAGCGCTCGTTTGCGAAGGTGATGCCCATCGGGCCTTTCTCCACCGTGAGTTTGGTTTGCGAGCGCAAGTCCGCCAGCGGTGCGATGGCGATCTCGCCACTATCGAAACTGGTGATCAGAAGATGGCTGCCATCGGGTGATACCTGCACCCGCTTCTGCGGATTGCGGCCCTCCGGCGTGGTGGCGAACACCTTCAAGTCAATAACATCGACCACCTCATCGAGGTTGGTGTCGATGACATGACACTGTTGCGGGCGCTGCGCCATGACGAATAGCTTTGATCCATCCGGCGTAAGCCCCAAGCCTTCGCTGCCTTGCGGAAACGGGATTTTCTTCGCAAGCTTACGTTCGGCGGTATCGACCACCGCGACAAAGTCGTAATGCTTGTTGGTGGCGTAGAGCTTGTTCTTCGCGCGCAACACCGTCAGCCAGTGCGTGCCAAAACTACCGGTTTCCACCGCGCCGATCACCTCGCGTTTTTCTACATCGAGCGCAATAATTACGCCTGACAAATCGCAGGACACCCAAAGTATCCCTTGCGCATCGAAGCCCATGCCATGCGGCGCGCGATAAGGCGACACATCGATCACACCAACTTGCGCGCGCGAGGCCAGATCGATAATCGCCACCTCGCGACCCGGTGCCTCGCTATTTTTGCTGAACACACCCTGGCCGTAGATAGAAACGTAGGCCGTGGAACGGTCTGCCGAGAGCACCACCTCATGCGGAAACTTCGCCATTTCGATCTGCGCAAGCAACGCCTGCGAACGCGCATCGAAAAACTGCACCAGTCCAGCGAGCTTATTCACCACAATCAATTCACCACGCGCCGCGGCCAGCGGCGCCATGCCCGGCTCAGCGCAGGCCACCGACGACAACGCAGCGTAGCTTCCCTGGTCTTTGTTATCCATGATCTGGGCTCCTTGAATAATATGAATAGTCGGCGAAGCAGTTAGCCGCCACCACAACCGCCGCCGCATCCGCCACCGCCGTCTCCACCGCCGCCCGAATCGGTACCACCAAAGTCATGGCCGCCACCGAAAAGGCCAGCCGATTGATCAAGGCTTGGGTCGCCTTTAGTGAGGCCACCGCCAACGCAACCAAAAATGTGCGTGAGATTAATTGGGCCGCCAAACCCCATTGGATGGCCGTTTCGTCCATTTCGCGCGGCCTGGTTTTGCTGACTACCACCACGCGCTGGCGAACGGGAGGCATGATCGTTCAGCGTATAACGCTGCGCTTTCGCAATGCCAAGTTTGTCATCAATGGCGAACAACAGCGGCAGGCGTGTCGGTTTGCGCCAGCCTATGTTTTCTTCCATGCAGGCGAGGCGCCAGGTGCGGCGCAGGCCCTCGGCGGCGTCTTCGCCCTTGTACATAGCGGTGGCGGGCACATGGTGGAAATAGCGTCCGAATGCACGTCGGCAAAAACGCGTGTATTCGCGCGTATCGAGAATGAACTCGTGCCACAAGTCGTCAGCCACGCGCGAGGGCATGCCAAGCTGCTCTTTAGGGTGGCGAAGGTGCGCGAGAAAAAATTGCCGCAGCGCGCGCGCCGCCATGTGACAGCCCTTCAAGTCAAGATCCGGATGTTTCTGGCAGAGCTTGTCGAAGTGATCAACCTTGAAGATATAGCCGCGAATGAAGCGCTCACGCCGCGCGGCGAGTGATTGGGCATAGAAGTACATGGCGGCAAACGCCAGCACTCCGCAAAGGGAATATAGGACACCCTGCGACATCGTTAGCTACTCCGTTTCAAACATCCCAGACGCGCGCGGTCAAGGCGTGACCATATCCCAGAAACGATGGGAATTGATGCAGGGCGTAAGGAGTTCGGGACGGCGCGCCGTCGAATCTCAGACAGACATGCGCAAAATCACCTTCGTCCTTCTTTGGGCAGGCCACCGGCGAGTTTGGCGATATTGAGCATCAGCATCATCGGTTCCGAGGGCGATTCGACAAAGGCGTGATGGAGATAAAAGCGCTTCGCCTCCGTGCTGATGGCGTGGCACACGAGGGCACGAATGCCCATTTCGCTTGCCAGACGTGTTGCCCGCAAGACCGCGTCTTTTAGCAGGTCCGCGCCCAAGCCGCGTCCGCGCCAGTCGTTGTGAACGGCCAGGCGAGCGAGAATTGCCACCGGTATCGGTTCCGGCATGTTGCGGCGAACGCTGCCAGGGGTCTGCTCGTGCAATACAGAACCGGCGGCCAAAGCGTAGTAGCCCACAACATCCGCGCCAACGCAGGCGACAAAGGTGCGCGACGCGCCCTCGGACTGGTTGCGCAATGCGCGCTGTTTCAGCCACGTGTCCAGTGCTGGCTCGGTGCATTGAAAAGCGTCGAGCCGTTGGGCCGCCGTCAGCGGCACCGGCGCCGTTAAAACCGCGGAACTCAACGCTCCCAAAGCGCCCTGCGGGAGAGCAATTTGGCCAGCGCTTTGCCGTTTTTGAGCGGCGCATCGAGCGCTTCGACAAATTGGCGATGACGCTTCGCGTCAAGTACAAATACAGAACGGTCAAGCAATACCTGTTGCGCCTTTTCGCTGGCGGCATCTAGCATGAACTCGGTGCGGCTTTTGCCTTGCGCGCGTGCGGCTTGATCGATCAATTCGCGCTTCGCGGCAGGCGCCCGCAAATTGATGACCGACGGTCGTGAAACAGCAAGCGTACTCATGATTGCACCTTGGAGACTATGGTAAATCGGGTATTCCGGCAGATTATAGGAATCTGTGTATACGTTTGCAACACAAAGCTAGTGCCGATTCTTTCCGTCGCAGATACATGACGTAACCTCGCGCCCGTCGGTTAGATATCAAGATCGCGTTGCTTGAATTGCGAAATTTCCATGTCGCCCAGTCGTTGGGCCGTCAGGGCTAGCGGCAAATACTCGTTCCATCGCTATTCGGCCGCATACAGAAAACAATTAAAACAAGTCGGCAATCCCAAGACGTTCGGGTAAGCTTCGCGCTTGCAATTTTCACTGGTACTCCCATGGCCCAATACGTCTACACAATGCGCCGGGTGGCGAAGGTCGTGCCGCCGCAGCGCACTATCCTCAAAGATATATCCCTTAGCTTTTTCCCTGGCGCCAAGATCGGCGTGTTGGGTTTAAACGGTTCGGGAAAATCCAGCCTCTTAAAAATCATGGCGGGGCTGGATAAGAACCACGAAGGCGAGGCGGTGCCAATGCCCAATATCCGCATCGGCTTTCTGCCGCAGGAGCCGCAGTTGGACCCGGCCAAGAATGTGCGCGGCAACGTCGAGGAAGGGCTGGGCGCGATCATTGCCCTGGTGAAGCAATTCAACGAGATCAGTGACAAATTTGCCGAACCCATGGAAGACGAGGAGATGAATAAACTCCTTGAACTGCAGGGCGAGCTGCAAACCAAGATCGATGCGCAAGGCGGTTGGGAGATTGAGCGAAAACTGGATGTCGCCGCCGATGCACTGCGTTTGCCGCCTTGGGAGGCCGATGTCACCAAGTTATCTGGGGGCGAAAAGCGTCGCGTGGCACTGTGCCGGCTGCTGCTCTCCGAACCGGATATGTTATTGATCGACGAGCCCACCAACCACTTGGATGCGCTGTCGGTGCAATGGTTGGAGCAGTTTCTTGAGCGTTATCCGGGCACCGTGGTGGCCGTCACCCATGA
>JBJXEY010000320.1:0-3389 GCA_046153355.1 Burkholderiales bacterium | reverse complement strand
GAATTGACCTCGAAGTTGGGCACACCCGATTCGTGCGCGGTCGGCACATCCGGCAGCATGGGTTGACGCTCCAGACTGGTCACCACCACCGCGCGCAAGCGGCGATCGTGTACAAACTGCACCACGAAGGGGAAGTTCGTGATGTTAATCGGCAACTGTCCGCCTATCACATCCATCGTGCCCTGTGAGGCATTCTTGTAGGGAATATGGATGATGTTGAATTTCATCAACTGCTTGAGCCATTCCATCGCCAGATGCGGCGAGGTGCCGACCAAACCCGATGCATAACTCAATTTGTCCGGTGCGGACCTCGCATGCGCCACCATGTCCTTGAGCGTCTTGAACGGCGTCGAGGGATGGACGGTAATAATGTTGGGCGTCATGCCGATGCGGGTGATCGGCGCGAAGTCGTTCTGGGTGTAGGGTACCTTCTCGTACATCGACGGCGAAATCGCGTTGGGCGCGATATTACAGTGGAGCAGCGTATAACCGTCGGGCGGCGACTTGGCGGCAAACGCCGCGCCGATCATGCCGGAGGCCCCCACCCGGTTGTCGACGATCACCTGCTGGCCCCACATTCTTGTGAGACGGTCGGTGATCAAACGCCCGACGATGTCATTGCCGGTGCCCGCGGGGAACGGGATCACGTAGCGCACCGGCTTGACCGGATAGGCTTGTCCTGAGCCTGTCGAAGCGGTTTGCGCCCCCGCTGTGAGCGCACTGCAGCAAACCGCAACCGCCATCACCCGCATCAAACCACGACCCGTACTGTTCGCACCACGCATCATGCACCTCCTGCACAAAGGCACTGCTACGATGGACCGCCGGGGCAGCCGGAGAATAGCGCGCAAACGCAGTAACGAGGCAACCCTGGCACTGGAAGACAAGCGTCGTTTGGAAAATTATGGCACCTGTATCCCGCCGCGTCCATGTAAACGTTTTCGTGTGCGACAGCCGGCGTAGGCTCGCCGCGCGCGCCCGGTTGGGGTAAGTGACCGCGCGGCTTGCGTTTTGCCGCCGCACCTGCGCCAGCGGCGCAGCCAACTCCGTACGTAGGTATCGCCGGGCGCCCCCGAAAGCGAAACGTTATACTTGCCGCTTCCCCCATCACCCTGCCCCCCCCCCACAACCATGCTGACTTCGACCCACTGGGGTGTGTACGACATCACCATCGACAATGGCGAGATTGCCAGTGTCAAGCCGTTTGACCGCGATCCCGACCCGTCTCCCATCGGCCAATCGCTGCATGCAATCACCGGCCCGGTGCGTGTGCGTCATCCAGCCGTGCGCAAAAGTTATCTGGAAGGCGGTGCGGGCGCGGCCCGCGACAAGCGCGGCGCGGAGCCTTTCGTCAACGTGTCGTGGAACGACGCGCTGGATCTGGTCGGCACCGAGCTAAAGCGCGTCACCACACAATTCGGCAACAAGTCGATTTTCGCCGGTTCCTATGGCTGGTCGAGCGCCGGGCATTTTCATCATGCCCAGAGCCAGTTGCGCCGCTTCATGAATGCCATCGGCGGCCATGTCGCGCACTTGGGCACCTACAGCCTGGGTGCGGCGCGCACCCTGCTGCCGCGCATTTTGATGGACATGGACGTGATGCGCTCCCAGCAAACCGCGTGGGTATCGCTCGAACAACACTGCGAGCTGCTGGTGGCGTTCGGCGGCGTGCCGACCAAGAATTCACAGGTGAACGCCGGCGGCATCAGCCAGCACGAGGTGCGGCCGATGTTAAAGCGCCTTGCGGCGGCGGGCGTGAAATTCGTCAATGTGTCGCCGCTGCGGCAGGATTTTGATTCTGCCCCCGGCGCCGAGTGGCTGCCCGTACGCCCCAACACCGACACCGCGTTCATGCTGGCCCTCGCCCACACGCTGATCGCCGAAGACAAACACGACAAGGCATTTCTCGCGCGCTACTGCACCGACTTCGAACCCTTGCGCAAATATGTGATGGGCGAAAGCGACGGCGTTGCCAAGAACGCGCAATGGGCCGCGGCCATCTGTGACGTGCCCGCCGACACTATCACCACACTCGCGCGCCGCATGGCAGCCAGCCGCACCATGATCAACGTGGCGTGGGCCCTGCAGCGCGGCGATCACGGCGAACAGCCATACTGGATGGGCATCACGCTGGCCTGCCTGCTCGGGCAAATCGGCACGCCCGGCGGCGGCTTTGCGCTCGCCTACGGCCCGGTGGGCATCGAAGGCGCCAACGCGCAGACCTTCTCCGGCCCGCTGCTGCCGCAGGGGCCCAACGGCGTGAAGATCGCGATCCCGGTGGCGCGCATTACCGACATGCTGGAAAACCCTGGCGGTGCGTACGATTTCGACGGCAAGGTATGCACCTACCCCGACATCCGGCTGATTTACTGGGCCGGCTGCAATCCGTTTCATCACCACCAGGATCTGAATCGCTTCACGCGCGCGTGGCGCAGCAAACCGGAAACCATCGTCGTCAACGAACAATACTGGAGCCCCATCGCCAAGTTCGCCGACATCGTGCTGCCCGCCACCACCATGCTTGAACGTAACGATATCGGCTCCAGCAATCGCGACCGCCATATGATTGCGATGAAGCGCGCCATCGACCCGGTGGCCGAAGCGCGCAGCGACCACGATATTTTCAGCGGGCTCGCCGAGCGCTGCGGCGTGAAGGAGAAATTCACCGAAGGCCGCAACGAAGCCGCGTGGCTGCGCCATCTTTACGACGTATCGCGCGAACGCGCACGCAAGCTCGACATCGAACTGCCGCCGTTCGAAGCGTTCTGGTCGGAGGGCCTGCTCGAAGTGCCGCCGCCTGACGAGCCGGCGGTGATGCTGAAAAAATTCCGCGACGACCCGGTGGCCAATAAACTGCCCACGCCCTCGGGAAAAATCGAAATCCCAGACCATTGCGCCTAAGATACAAGAATGTTGATTAGCAGCGCGATCATAGAGGAAACATAATGATTTGGAGTAGCGATCGCTTTGAGCCAAAATTGCGATAACTTGATCAAAATGTCCTAACGCCGAGATCAGTAGCCCAGAGACAATTAACAGTAAAAAAACGCCCATCACTTTAAAAAAAGCGCCAAGGTTGATTCTGATCCCAAATCGAAATAGAGCTAAACCGACCATAGCAGCGACAAATAGTCCAGATATTGCTCCGATTGCTGACCATAATCCTTCTTCAAATTTAGCGGCTACAAATAGAGAGACTTCAAATCCTTCGCGCAAAATCGCAAATAGAATTAGGTTTAAGATTGCCCAACCAGCTTTTGAATCTTGTCCCAAACCTTTTCCTAGCCCTTGACCTAGAGCTTGATTAATTGTACCTTCTACTTCACCTTTGATCGCTTTGCCCTGTTCAGTCATCCAAACCAACATCCAACTTAACATGGCGATCGCTG
>JBJXEY010000289.1:0-6878 GCA_046153355.1 Burkholderiales bacterium | reverse complement strand
GGGTGACGCGATTGCCTACCTGACCCTGCCCAAAGTCGATAGCGCGAGCCAGGGCTTGCGCATGATCGATGCCATCCGCGAAACCGCCACGCGTCTGGGTTTGAAGCGCGACATTCCGATTCACGCCTTGATCGAGACCCACGGTGGTATGCACGAGGCCTACCAGATCGCCGCGCTGCCCGGTATGCAAACGCTTGATTTCGGTTTGATGGATATGGTCTCTGCCCACCATGGTGCGATCCCTGCGAGTGCCATGCGTTCGCCGGGGCAGTTCGAACACAAGCTGATGGTTCGCGCGCAGGTTGAATTGACCGCCGCCGCCTTGGCCCACGGTGTGGTGCCAGCGCATGGCGTTACGTTGGATATTCGTAATCCGGATACCGTTTATAACGATGCGCATCGCGCGCGCACTGAATTCGGTTTCTTGCGTAAATGGTCGATTCATCCCTCGCAGATCCGCCCCATCATCAATGCCATGAAACCGGAGCTGGCCGATGTTGAGGCGGCAGATGGAATACTGTTGGCGGCGCAGGCCGCCGGCTGGGGCCCGATTCAATATGCGGGCGAAATGCACGACCGCGCCACTTACCGCTATTACTGGGAACTGTTGCAAAAAGCCAAGGTGACCGGTATGAATATCTCCAGCGAGGCGCAAAAAGCATTTTTCTAGAGCCACATTGTTATCAACCTAGGGGGCGACATGAGACTAAATTCAAGAGAATTATTTCGTGGATTGTTGGCTAGCGCCGTTACCGGTCTCATATTCATCCCCTATGTGGGATTTTCGCAAGAGTTTCCCAATCGCACCATTCGTATCGTGGTGCCCCTGCCCCCAGGTGGCAGTAACGATTTGGTGGCGCGCGTGTTCTCCGAAAAACTGCCCGCGGCGCTGGGTCAACCGGTGATCGTGGAAAACCGCGCCGGTGGCAGCGGCAACCCGGCCACCGAGTTCGTGGCGCGTTCGGCGCCCGATGGACATACCTTGATCCTTGCCAACACCTCCCACGTGGTAAACGCGGCGTTTTTTAAAACCCTGCCCTACGACCCGATCAAGGATTTCAGCGCGGTCACCATGGCCTACAACGTGGCCTTCGCGCTGGTGATCAACGCGGGCATTCCGGCGCGCAACACCAAGGAATTTATAGCCTGGGCGCGGGCGCAACCCAAGGGCGTGACCTACGCCTCGGCGGGTATTGGCGCGCCGCACCACCTGGCGATGGAGATGTTTCAGGCGCTCACTGCGGCGAAAATGTTGCACATCCCCTACAAGGGTGCTGGGCAGTTCGTGCCGGCAATGTTGTCTGGGGAGGTCGAGACGGTGATCGGTGCGATCAATTCGCTGCTGCCGCACATCAAATCGGGCAAGCTGCGGCCCCTGGCCATGGCGGGCCGGCCCAACGCCTTGCTACCGGGCTTACCGTCGTTGAAAACCGAAGTACCGGGATTCGACTTGGATAACTGGACTGGGATCCTCGCGCCGGCAGCAACACCCGCGCCGATTATCCAACGCTTAAATGCCGAGTTCGTCAAAGTATTGAAAACCACGGAATCCGCAGAACGCCTAGAACCCCAGGGCATTGAAATCATCGCCTCGACAGCGGAGTTCTATACGGATGCGTTGAAGGCGTATCTGCCACGAGTGATTAAGTTGGTGCGCGATGCCGGCATCAAGATCGAACAATAAAGAATCTAAGACTGAGAGACCGAGCATGAACGCATCCACACCTGGGGCAAAATTCCGCGCAGCCCTTGCCGCCGAAAAACCGCTGCAATGCGTAGGCACGCTCAACGCTTACTCGGCGCGTCTGGCCGAGCGCAGCGGTTACAAATCGATCTATTTATCCGGTGGCGGTGTCGCCGCAGGTTCGTTAGGGCTGCCGGATCTGGGCATCTCTAACCTTGACGATGTATTGACCGATGTGCGCAGGATCAGCGATGTGTGCGAGCTACCGTTGTTGGTGGATGTGGACACCGGCTTTGGCGCCTCGGCCTTCAACATCGCGCGCACCACGCGTTACCTGATTCGCGCCGGGGCCGCGGCCATGCATATCGAAGACCAAGTTGGCGCCAAGCGCTGCGGGCATCGTCCTGGCAAGGAGTTAGTGACGACGCAAGAGATGGTGGATCGCGTTAAAGCCGCTGTGGATGCGAGGATCGATGCTTCGTTTTTTATTCTTGCGCGCACCGATGCGTTGGCGGTCGAGGGGCTGAACGCGGCACTGGATCGCGCCTGCCGCTGCGTCGAGGCTGGCGCGGATGGCATCTTCCCCGAAGCGATGACCGAGCTATCCATGTATCGCACCTTCGCCGATGCGGTGAAGGTGCCCACACTGGCTAATCTCACCGAATTTGGCGCGACCCCTTTATTCACGCTTGATGAACTGCGCAGCGCCGGCGTGGCGATTGCGTTGTATCCGCTCTCGGCGTTTCGCGCCATGAGCAATGCCGCTATTGGCGTGTATGAAACCATCCGGCGCGATGGTACGCAGAAAAACGCCTTGCCCGCGATGCAAACGCGCGAAGAGTTGTACCAAGTGCTCGGCTATCACGCCTTTGAGCAGAAACTCGATGCGTTGTTTTCTAAGGAAAAGACCATGGAGAAATCGAAATGAACGCCGATGCCAACACGGGCGCCGGCCCCAAGGTGAAAAAATCGGTGGCGCTATCCGGCGTGGTCGCCGGCAACACCGCGTTATGCACCGTGGGCCGCTCGGGTAACGATTTGCATTACCGCGGCTATGACATTCTCGATTTTGCCGATACGGCGGAATTCGAAGAGGTGGCCTACCTCCTGATTCATGAAAAGCTGCCTACCCCTGCTGAGCTCGCGGCGTATAAGACGAAACTGCGTTCCTATCGCGGCCTGCCTTCGCAACTGAAGGCCGCGCTAGAGTGCTTGCCTGCCACAGCGCATCCCATGGATGTGCTAAGAACTGGCTGCTCAGTCTTTGGCTGCCTTGAGTCGGAGAAAGAAAGTCAAGAAATTGGCGCCGCGCGCGAAATCGCCAATCGGTTGATGGCAAGTTTTGGTTCGATGCTTCTGTATTGGCACCACTTTGCTACCACCGGCAAGCGTATCGATTCCGATAGTGACGAAGATTCCATCGGTGGCCACTTCCTGCACTTGCTGCACGGCAAGCGCCCTTCTGCCTCGTGGATTCGCGCCATGCATACTTCTTTGATCCTGTACGCCGAGCATGAGTTCAATGCCTCGACGTTTGCCTGCCGCGTGGTCACCGGCACCGGCTCGGATATGTATTCGGCGATTTGCGGCGGCATTGGCGCGTTACGCGGCCCCAAACACGGCGGCGCGAATGAAGTGGCGTTCGAAGTGTTGTCGCGCTACAAAAATGCCGATGACGCTGAAAGCGACATTATTCGCCGCGTACAAGCGAAGGAAATTGTTATCGGTTTCGGGCATCCGGTGTACACCGTCTCCGATCCGCGCAACAAGGTGATCAAGGAAGTGGCGCGCAATTTGTCGGTCGAAGCCGGCACCATGGTGTTGTTCGACATTGCCGACCGGCTGGAGACGGTGATGTGGCGCGAGAAAAAGATGTTTCCCAACCTGGATTGGTATAGCGCCGTTTCCTATCATCGCTTGGGCGTACCTACGGCGATGTTTACCCCTTTGTTTGTGCTGGCGCGTACCTCGGGATGGGCGGCGCATATTCTCGAACAACGCATCGACGGCAAGATCATCCGCCCCACCGCGAATTACACCGGGCCTGATGATCGCGCATGGATTCCACTAGATAAGAGGTCGTAAATGTCAGCAAACATTTCAAACGTGAGGCCCAAACCCGACAAGGTGTTGACGGATATCGCCGATTACGTGCTGGGCTACAAAATCAAAAGTAAAGAGGCCTTTGAGACTGCGCGTTATTGCCTGATGGATACCTTGGGTTGCGGTTTCGAGGCGCTGGAATATCCAGCCTGCACCAAATTACTGGGGCCGATTGTTCCAGGCACCACCGTTCCCAATGGCGCGAAGGTGCCTGGCACCTCGCATCAACTCGACCCCATCCAGGCCGCATTCAACATCGGCGCCATGATTCGTTGGCTGGATTTCAACGACACTTGGCTTGCCGCCGAATGGGGTCATCCTTCGGATAATCTGGGCGGGATATTGGCGGTGGCCGATTGGCTGTCGCGCAATGCCGTGGCCGCGGGCAAAAAACCATTGACCGTGCAGGATGTATTGGCCGGCATGATCATGGCCCACGAGATTCAAGGCTGCATCGCGCTGGAGAATAGTTTTAACAAAGTGGGCATCGACCACGTGGTGTTGGTGAAAGTGGCCACCACCGCCGTGGTTTCCAAGATGTTGGGTTTGTCGCGCGAGGAAACCATTAACGCTTTGTCGTTGGCCTGGGTGGATGGGCAGTCACTACGCACTTATCGCCATGCCCCCAATGCCGGATCGCGCAAATCCTGGGCAGCGGGTGACGCCACGGCGCGCGCGGTGCGTCTGGCACTGATCGCCAAAACCGGCGAGATGGGTTATCCCTCGGTGTTGAGCGCCAAGACCTGGGGCTTTTACGATGCCTCGTTTCGCGGCCAGGCATTCAAATTCCAACGCCCCTATGGCAGCTACGTGATGGAGAATGTGTTGTTCAAGATCTCGTTCCCCGCCGAATTTCACGCCCAAACCGCCGCCGAATGCGCCATGTCGATTCACGCGCAAATGTTGAAGCTGGGTCGCAAAGCCGAGGAAATTAAGCAGGTCCACATTCGCACCCACGAAGCGGCAATCCGCATCATCGACAAACAAGGCCCGCTGAATAACCCGGCTGATCGCGACCATTGCATTCAATACATGACCGCGATCCCGTTGCTATTCGGTCGCTTGACGGCCGGCGATTACGAAGATGACATCGCGCGCGACCCGCGCATTGACGCCTTGCGCGCGAAAATTGTCTGCACTGAGGATAAAAAATTCACCCGTGACTATCACGACCCGGCGAAACGGTCGATTGCCAATGCCCTGACGGTTGTATTCAAGGATGGCACGAGGTTGAAAGAAGTGGTGTGCGAATACCCGATTGGCCACAAACGCCGCCGCAAGGAAGGCATGCCATTATTGGTTGAGAAGTTTCGCCACAATCTTGCGCGCCGTTTCCCGCAGAAGCAGCAGGAGAAAATTCTCGCGCTGTGCCAAAACGCGCCGAAACTGGCCGCTACGCCGGTCAATGAATTCGTCGATGCCATGGTGATTTAAGTCATTTGCCGTGCCGTGCGGCGAAATAGCACCATTGTTCACCTATCTTCTCGCGCTAACGAGGCATGGAATTTATTAAAATGGCGAATTCCCGATACGCCTTGTATTAATCGATATTTTTCTAAACGGTTTTTTCGTCCAAGTTTATTTATTAACCCCTTTTTGATTCCGGAGTCTTTCCATGAACAACCCCTTTAATACCCTGCAATCGTTCAAGATTTCCGGAGGCAAGAGCGGGCAATTCCAGTCGCTTCCCGCCCTGGCGAAAGCCTTGGGCGTAAATCTTTCGCGCCTGCCGGTGTCGATTCGTATCGTGCTCGAATCGGTGCTGCGCAATTGCGATGGCAAAAAAGTCACCGAAGAACATGTGCGGCAACTCGCCAATTGGAAGCCAGTTGCCGAGCGAACGGATGAAATCCCCTTCGTCTTGGCACGTATCGTTTTGCAAGACTTGACCGGCATTCCGCTATTGGCCGATCTGGCCGCGATGCGCAGTGTTGCCCATCGCATGGGCAAGAACCCCAAGGTTGTCGAACCCCTAGTGCCCGTGGACTTGGTGGTGGATCACTCGGTACAGATCGACAATTACGGCCACAAAGACGCGCTCGATCTGAATATGAAAATTGAGTTCCAACGCAATCAGGAACGCTATCAATTCATGAAATGGGGCATGCAGGCCTTCGATACCTTTAAGGTCGTGCCCCCTGGTATAGGCATTGTTCACCAGGTGAATCTGGAGTACCTGGCGCGCGGCGTGCACCAAAAAGACGGCGTGTATTACCCCGATACCCTGGTAGGTACCGATAGCCACACCACCATGATTAACGGTATCGGTGTGGTGGGCTGGGGCGTGGGCGGCATCGAAGCCGAGGCCGGCATGTTGGGACAACCGCTTTATATCCTCACGCCGGATGTGGTCGGCGTGCATCTCACCGGCCAACTGCGTGGCGGCGTCACCGCCACCGATTTGGTGCTGGTGGTGACCGAACTCCTGCGCAAATCCAAGGTAGTGGGCAAATTCGTTGAGTTCTTTGGCGAAGGCGTGGAGAACTTATCCGTTCCGGACCGCGCCACCATCGGCAATATGGCCCCGGAATACGGCGCCACCATGGGTTTCTTCCCGGTGGACAAAGCCACGGTGGAGTTCCTGCGTTACACCGGTCGTACCGACGATGAGATCGCTGCATTCGAGAGTTATTTCAAAGCGCAGCACATGTTCGGCACCCCCAAAGCGGGCGCCATCGATTACAGCCAAATTATTGAATTGGATTTGAGCACGGTCACGCCGTCGTTGGCTGGGCCGAAGCGCCCGCAGGATCGCATTGAAATCGGCAATGTGAAGGCGAATTTCACCTCGCTATTTTCCAAGAATGCGGCGGAAAATGGCTTTTCCAAAAAGCCCGATGATTTGCCGCGTCGCTTCAAGACGCGCGACGGCATTGATATTGGCTCAGGTGATGTGTTGATTGCGGCGATTACTTCCTGCACCAATACCTCCAATCCAAGCGTGTTGGTTGCTGCGGGCCTGTTGGCTAAGAAGGCCGTCGAGCGCGGGCTCACGGTGAAAAAACATATCAAGACCTCGCTTGCGCCTGGATCGCGTGTTGTCACCGAATACCTGACCAAGGCCGGGCTGCTACCCTATCTCGAACAATTG
>JBJXEY010000288.1:0-2844 GCA_046153355.1 Burkholderiales bacterium | reverse complement strand
ACTCAAGGTCATGGGCGATGTGGCGCAGTATTTTGTGGACCATAAGGTGCGCAATTTCTATAGTGTGTCCATCAGCGGTTATCACATTGCCGAGGCTGGTGCCAACCCGATTTCGCAACTGGCCTTTACGCTGTCCAACGGATTTACTTTTGTCGAAGCCTACCTGGCGCGCGGCATGCATATCGATGACTTCGCGCCGAACCTGTCCTTCTTCTTTTCCAACGGCCTGGATCCGGAGTACACCGTGCTCGGCCGCGTAGCCCGGCGCATCTGGGCCACCACGCTAAAAAACAAATACGGCGCAAACGAGCGCAGCCAGAAGCTCAAGTACCACGTCCAGACCTCAGGCCGCTCCCTGCATGCCCAGGAAATCGCCTTTAACGACATCCGCACCACTTTGCAGGCACTGATTGCGATTTACGACAACTGCAACTCGCTGCATACCAATGCCTACGACGAGGCGATCACCACGCCCACCGCGGAATCGGTGCGGCGCGCGCTCGCTATCCAGCTCGTCATCAATCGCGAGTGGGGCCTGGCGAAGAACGAGAATCCGAACCAGGGCGCTTTCATCATTGACGAGATGACCGACCTGGTCGAAGAGGCGGTGCTGCGGGAATTCGAGCGCATCTCCGAGCGCGGCGGCGTGTTGGGCGCCATGGAAAGCGGTTATCAGCGCGGCAAGATCCAGGAAGAGTCGATGTATTACGAACACAAGAAACACGACGGGTCCTATCCGATCATCGGCGTGAACACCTTTCGCAATCCCGACGCGGGCGAAGCCGGTGGCAGCATCCCGCTGCAACGCTCGACCGAGGAGGAGAAACGCAACCAGATCAAGCGGCTGAGGGATTTTCAAGGACGTAACGCCGCCGATGCCCCGGTTGCGTTGGCCAGGCTAAAGCAGACCGTGATCGATGGCGGCAATGTATTCGCCGAACTGGTCAACGCGGTGCGTTTCTGTTCTCTCGGGCAAATTACCGACGCCTTGTTTGAAGTGGGCGGGCAGTACCGGCGCAGCATGTAACCAGATCGAATTCCCTCGACGTCGTGGGGAACTCGCGCGCCGACTCGAAGTGCCTGTCAACTGCCAAGTTCCCTTGCAGGTACCCATGGCGGCAATGGCTTGCCTCCGGTGTAATGGTTTTCCGCAGGAGTCTCGCGATACAGGACATAGATATCCCGGGCATCGACATCGAGTTCCGTTTTCAACAGCGCGGCAATGGCATCGGCCAGCGCCTTCTTCCGCTCGGGTCCGCGCCCGGGACGCAAATCGACGGTGACCAGCGGCACGCCGTCGCCGATCTCGGCGAAGACTTCCCGCACGGCGACGTAGTCGTACTTGGTCTCCTTTGGCGCGAGCGTTGCGAGGACGGCTTGCTTGACGCCTTCGCGTATGCGGCGCTTTGTGGTGTAGGGCGTCCCTTCCGGCACTTCGACTCTGATGACTGGCATGATTCCTACTCCATTTGATTTTTCCTGAAAATCGCAATTCCGCCACAGAGGTCGCAGAGGAAAATCAGGAATGATAAGGCGATTTCATGACCTACCCCTCGGTGCTGATTGCGCGATGCCTTGATCTCTTGGACTCCTCTGTGTTCTCGGTGACCTCGGTGGCAAAAAGCCTTTCCTGGGTCAAGGTCCCTCGACCACACGATGTTCGCTTAGCCGAGTTGGGCAAGCCAGTTCGCCACTGCACGGCCGATTTCGGCGCCGGAGTCTTCCTGAATGAAATGTGAACCTTTGACGGTCACCTCTTTCTGGTTGGGCCATTTGCGACAGAATTCGCGTTGCGCGCCAACCAGAATCGAGCCGGGCTCGGCATTGATGAACAGTTTGGGGACGGAGCTCTGGCTGAGCCAGTCCGCGTATTGCTGAACCAGCTCGACCATATGGGGCGGCTGGCCGCCGATGGGGATCTGCCTTGGCCAATTCAGAAGCGTCTGCCGATCGAGCTCGTGAAGGAAGGGGGCGCGATAGACATTCATCTCTTCCTCGGCCAGTTTCCTGAGTATCGATCCGGGCAACACCCCTTCGATGAACAGGTTGCGTTTGAGGATCAAGTCTTCGCCCTTGGGCGAGCGAAAGCCCTGGAAGATTCCGCGCGCCTTCTCCGGCCACTCCTCCCAGGACACCAAGGGTCTGACAATACTTTCCATGTAGGCCAGACCCCGGACTTGCTGCGGGTGCAAGCGTGCCCAGTGAAATCCCAGTGCGCTGCCCCAGTCATGCAGGACGAGGGTCACTTGCCGGGCACCGATCAGCTCGGCAAGTAACCGCTCAAGATAAAAATACGCCGTCTCGAAACGGTACCGGCCCGGGCCATCAGACGCGGGAAGCTTGTCCGAAGAGCCGTGGCCTATGAGATCAGGCGCGATCACGCGTCCGCTGCCTTCCAGGGGGGGAATGACCTCCCGCCATAGATAGCTGGAGGTTGGATTACCATGCAACAGAACGATGGGCGCACCGGCGCCTGCGTCCACGTACGCGAGCCGCCGATTCTCAATGGTGTGGAACTTCATGTTGGTACCGAAAGATGCGGTCGGCAATGGATGAAAGCAGCGGATAATACCGCTAAGATAGTAAAAAAGATTTGGACCGGCCACCGGCCAGTCCTGACCCAAAGAAGTCGGGGAGGAAAATTCTTGGTGCAGTCAAACGCCTCTGCTGGCCCAGGCGGGAATACTTTTCCCGCGCTGTTGCTGGAGCATGCCCGTGCACGCGGCGGCAAGGTCGCCATGCGCGAGAAGGATCTGGGCATCTGGCAGAGCTGGACCTGGCGGCAATATGCCGACGAAGTCCGCTGGCTGGCTTGCGGCCTGGCGGCGCTGGGTTTCCGCCGCG
>JBJXEY010000287.1:0-7045 GCA_046153355.1 Burkholderiales bacterium | reverse complement strand
GGTCAGCAGCAGCGCGTGGCCCTGGCGCGCGCGCTGGTGTATGAACCGAAGCTCTTACTGCTCGATGAGCCCTTGAGCAATCTGGATGCCCAGCTAAGGGTGGAGATGCGCAAGGAAATTCGCGATTTGGTGCGCGAGTTCAACATTACGACGTTGTTTGTCACCCACGATCAAAGCGAGGCCCTATCTATCTCAGATCGCATTGCGGTTCTGCAAGACGGCGTGCTGATTCAGGAGGGGACGCCCGCCGATCTTTATAGCCGGCCGCAATCGAGCTTTATCGCTCAATTTGTTGGCAGCGCCAATTTGATCAATGGTTTTTTGCGTCGAGGCGCTGATGGTGCATTGTTTGTTGAAACTGCGATAGGAAATCTCAGCGGTGTGCCGGTGTCCGATATTTCGGTTGATGCGAAAGTGTGCATTGCCATTAGGCCGGATGCCGCGCAGATCGCGCCATCTGGCGCGCCACATGCCAATGTTCTCGATGGCGCGGTCGGGAGTTGTGTATTTACCGGCGACAACACCGAGTTTCAATTTCAGGCGGGCAGTGAAACGCTGGAGTTGAAACTGCTCGGCCTACAAAGATTAACGGTCGGCGAAAGCTTGCGCCTCTACGTCGATCCAGATCGCTGCCCTATCATCCCCGGCGGGACGTAACCGCCACAACCTTCGTAGCGCACGATTTGGCAGCTAAGGTAGCATTGAAGCCGGTCTTACCGCCTAACCTGGAATTTGCAATGTCCCGCCAAAGGAGTCCCGAATGCAACGCATAGTCAAGCAGTGTGGCGCTATCGCTATTTTTGCGGTAGTCAGCGCCGCCATGAGTGTGGCCCAGGCGGGCGAGGCGTTTCCGGCTCGTACTGTGCATCTGGTCACCGCGCTACCGGCAGGGTCCGACGCCTACGTGAGGGTGCTGGCCGAGCGCTTGACGCAGCAGTTGGGGCAATCGGTGGTGGTCGACAATCGCCCTGGCGGCGCCTGGGCGCCGGCGGCATTGGCGGTGTCGGGTTCGCGCCCTGACGGTCACAATTTGCTTGTGTACTCTGTCGTCATCCTGATTTCGAAAAACGTGCAGCCCAAGTTGCCCTATGACCCCATCGGCGACTTCGCGCCGATCGCCAAGATCTATGGGGATGGCGCCTCGGTGCTGTATGTGAGCCCGACCGCGCGCTTCAAAAATGTTCAGGAACTCATCGCCCACGCGAAGGCGAATCCCGGCAAGGTGAACCACGGCGGAGGTTTTGGCACCAGTTCCCATTTGCAGGCGGCTTCGTTTCTGGCGATTGCCGGCGCCACCGGTTTTCACGTGCCCTTCCGCGGCCCGGGCGATGATCTTCCGGCGCTGTTGCGCGGCGATATCGATTTTGGCTTCACCGTGACCACGGTGGTTCTGCCGCAGGTGTTGAGCGGCAAGTTGCGCGCGCTGGCGGTCACCAGTTGCACGCGAGTTAAGGCGCTGCCCGATGTGCCCACCCTGCGCGAAGTGCTCAACAACGACTTATTGATTCAGGAAAACTGGACTGGCTTTGCCGCCTCGGTAAAAACGCCCAGGGAAATCATCACACGTTGGCACGCGGAAACCGTCAAGGTAATAGCCGATCCGGCCATGTTGAAAGTGATTGAATCCGGCGGCAACCTGCCCGCGCCGGCCGAATCGCCCGAGCAATTCGGAAAATTCATTCAACGCGAATTCGACAAGTGGCGCGAAGTGGTGAAGTTATCGGGGATGAAATTGGATTAAAAACGCGCGAACGCCGCGCTGATTGCCATAGAACAAGGTTGAAGCAATGGCGATTTTCCTCTTGGCGGAGGCTCTGCAGCAAGTTGCCTGGGGCTACCCCTTAGGCAGGCTCAACGCGGAAATAATGTCTACCGGCGTTTGGTGACCTTGGGCACCGCAGGCAGGACAGTGGGAACCGCCCGCGTTTTTTGCGGCTTCAACGCCTCGCGCATTTCCTCGAAGGCTGTCATGGGTCGTTCCGCCATTTTGCGACGGAACATGGCGATTAAGTCGGATATTTGCACCTGCGTATTCTACGTTGATTGCGGGATCGTCGAGCGCACAATTGCCACCTTGCGATTCCCTGACACGAAGGCTGAGACGTATGCAACGCGTGAACTCGTTACTATGCAAGATGCAAGCGGACCGAATAATTTCGTATCGACCACGATGGTCTAAGGTAGCACTGGCCAATTCACCAAGGAGAGCATAAATGTTTCTGAAGAAGCGTTATTTTGTGGCGTTGGCGGCAGTGGTGGCTGGGTTTGCATCTGGCGCCGGCGCGCAGACCCCTTACCCGGTGAAACCAGTTCGCGTGATCGTCGCGTTTGCTGCCGGCGGATTCGCTGATCGCACTGCGCGTTTGGTCGGCCAGAAGCTGGGTGAGCGTCTTGGGCAGCCGTTCGTCATGGATAACCGTGGTGGCGCGGGCGGCAATATCGCGGCGCGAAACGTGGTTGAGGCGACTCCCGATGGGTATACGTTGCTAGTGCATACCGCCGCGTTATCCATCAACGTGAGTCTTTACAAGGATATTGGTTTCGATCTGGAAAAAGATTTGGTGCCCGTGGCAATGACCGGATCGGCGCCCGGCCTATTTACCGTCAGCGCGGGACATCCGGCAAACAATCTTCGCGATTTGATCCAGTTGGCTAAGGTGCAAGGTAAGCCGCTTGCCTATGCCACCGCTGGCGTTGGCACCTCGTCGCATCTCGCGGCGGAGTATCTTTTTAACACGCTGGCTGGCGTGCCTGCCAATCACATTCCATTCAAAGGTGGCGCGCCCGCCACCACCGCGGTTCTCGGTGGTCAGGTTGAGTTGCTAAGCGCCTCGTTGGGTGGCGCGCTGGCATTCGTCAAACAGGGAAAGATGAAGGCCCTGGCGGTCTCAAGTCTCACGCGTATCGACGATCTACCCAATGTGCCAACGGTAAGCGAATCAGGCTTTCCGGGATTCGAAGAACGCTCTTGGGTGGCTTTTTTTGCGCCCGCGAAAACGCCCAGTTCAATTGTCAGTAGGCTAAACGAGGAGATCAATCGAATTTTGGTCAACCCCGAAGTCAAGTCAACCTTGGTAAGCCAGGGAACCGAAGTAACAGCGCTATCGCAGCAGGATTTCGCCGCGAAGCTCGCCAGTGAAATTGCCCTGTGGCGAAAAATTGTAAACATTACTGGCGCCAAACCGGAATAGCGGCGCGACGAATTTGGCTAATTCGCGGCCTTCACAATGCCAAGCACCGAGCCAATATCGTCAAAATCCCTTTTAATGAATTGGGCGAAATCGTCTGGCGATTTGCTCAACTCCTTGTCAAAGCCCCGTTCGATGAAGGTCTTGCTCAATTCCGGGCCATTGGCGATTTCGACAATTCTTCTATGCAAAAGATTGAGCACATCGGTTGGCGTCCCTGCGGTGGTCAGCATGCCGTACCAAACGGCCACGTCATAGTTCGGTAGCCCGCCCGATTCCGCGACCGAGGGCACGTCGGGCAGTGACGCTACCCGAGTCTTGGAACTGATCGCCAAGGCTTTCAATGCGCCCGCCTTGATCTGACCTTGAAGGGTGAGAATCGAGCCGAACACGGCGTGAATTTGGCCACCCAGGAGCGCGGTCTGCGCATCGGCGATTCCCTTGTAGGGCACGTTGGTCATGGTGATGCCGGCCTGCTTCATCATTAACGCCATGGTCATGAAGGTCGGATCACCGGTACCGGCGTGACCAAAATTCAGTTCTCCCGGTTTGGAACGCGCCAGTGCGATGAATTCCCTGGTGTTGTTCACTGCGAGGAGCTTGGGATTCACCACCAGCAGATTGGGTACGCGCGCCACCAGGGTGATCGGCGCGAAGTCCTTGATCGCGTCATAGGACAATTTCATTGTTCCAGGCGCCAAGGTATGCGCCTGAGAATTCATCAATAGCGTGTAGCCATCGGGGGCGGCCCGCGCCACCACTTCGGCGGCAATGGTCGCATTGGCGCCGGCGCGGTTTTCCACGATTACCGATTGGCCCAGTTTCTCGGATAACTGTGTGCCGATGAGCCGCGCGATGGTGTCAACGGAACCACCGGGTGTGAAGCCCACCAGGATGCGAAGCGGGCGCTCGGGGTACGCGGCCTGGGCCGATTGAATTGCAGCGGCACCAAAGCCCAAGGTCATGATTGCTGCAATGGCGAGGTTGCGCGCTGCTGAAAGACGGCGGCCATTTTCTACTTGGGAAAATTTCTGCGTCCGACAGGCAGTAAAAATTATTCTAGATATCTCCACCACGGCGTCCTCCTTATCCTTGACGATTCGTTGACTTTATATCACCTAACCCGCAGTGCCTATCTTGCCGGGCTCATCTCTCGGGGTTCTTCTTTCAGAAGCGTTCAGTCAATAGCTTTGCGCGAGTTGCCACGCCTCTCAGCCAGGTTTAGCGTGGCGAAAAACCTCCATGTCAAACGGAAAGTCAGCCATATAGTTAAGGCAATTCCTCCCGCCATCCATGTAGAGCACTTGGCCGGTCACATAGGATGAATCATTGCCCGCGAAAAATATCGCGACCCCCGCGACATCTTCGGGCGTGCCCAGGCGCCCCAGTGGAATGCGCGACAACACCATCTCGCGGCGTTTGGAGAAGGTGTGCTGATGGCCGGAGTTTTCATTCAAGATTGAGCCGGGCGCGATGGCATTGACACGAATATTGTGCGGCGCCAAGGCAATTGCCAGCGCCTTGGTGGCGGAGGAGATGGCGCCTTTGGAGGTGGCGTAGGCCATCTGGCCCGGCGACATCATGATGGCGTTGATCGACGAGATGTTGATAATCGAGCCGCCTTCGCCGCGCGCGATCATGTTTTTCGCCACGGCTTGACTGCAAAGGAATACCGACTTCACATTGACTCGCATGACCTTGTCGAAATCTTCTTCGGCAATATCGGTGAGGCTGCCCTGCGAACCCAGCCCGCCGATACCCGCGTTGTTGATCAGCACGTCGATCTTGCCGAATTCTTTGACCACGCTATCCATTGACGCCTGCACTTGGTTCTTGTTCGATACATCGCAATCGAGCGCCATCACGCGTCCGCCATCGGCGCGCAATTGCGCCGCGGATTTCTCGGCCAGTTCACCGAGGATGTCAAGAATGGCAACCGCGGCACCTTCCTTTGCAAACCGTCTCGCAATACCCAGGCCGTTATTGCGCGCGGCGCCCGTGACGACTACAACTTTATCCGACATACCCATAGATTTCTCCTGGCTAGTATTCAAAAATCATTTGTGGCGATTCTGGTCATCGTTCGGCAATAAACTTGCCACCGGAACTGCCTGCCCAGTGTGCGCCGATTGCCCCATGGCCAATGTCACCGCCAGCGTTCGGGTTGCATCCATGCCGGAAACCAAAGGTTGCTGGGTTCCGCGGATCACCGCGACGAAATGGCGCCACTGGGCGATATGCGGATCGCCTGGCACCACTTGTAGTCGTTCGCGCAGCATCGGGTCGCCGCGACCGCCGCCACCCTTATTCCACCAATGTTCCAGCGACGGTATCGACAAAGAACCTTGCGTTCCGCCGATGATGTAGCAGTCCACGGGTTGCTGTGGATACCAACTGGCGTTTTCACCGGCGCATTGTTCCCAACCCCAGGGCCCCTCGACGGCATCGGAAAACATGAAGGTGCCCAAGGCGCCATTGGCAAAGCGCAACATGACCGCGGCCGTGTCCTCGACCTCGAAGCCGCGCGCCATGTTCGAGGTCATTGCCTGGACTACGTCGATTTCTCCGCACAACACACGCAAAGTATCGAGATCGTGAATGGCGTTAATCAGGATCGGACCGCCACCTGGTTTGCGTCGCCACGCCATGTTGAAGTAGTCATCGGGTTTGCGTCGGAACCAGGTGCCGCTTACGGCCGTCACCTTTCCGATGGCACCTTGGGCAATGAAATCTCGCGCGAGCGATATGCCTGGGTTGTAACGGCGATGATGGCCGACGATGAATGGAACGCCTGCTTCATCTGCGGCGGCAACAAGTTGTAGCGCCGAGTCAATCGCATCGGTGATGGGTTTTTCGAGCAAAAACGGAATGCGCCGCTCGACGCAGGCAAGCCCATGCTCTAGATGCAAGCTGTTGGGCGTGGCGATCAAGGCGCCGTCGGGTTTCTCGGTATCGAGCATTCGCGCATGCTCGGATTGGTAGTAAGGGATGTTACGCGCTCGGGCGAAAGCTTCGGCTGCGGCCGCGGGGTCAACGATGGCCGCAATGTCTAGGTCGGGAGCCGCTTCAAGAATTGCCAAGTGGCGCATGCCCACGTCGCCGGCACCGGTCACGGCAATTCTTAACTTTCGCTCCATCGTGGTGCTCTGTGTCATTGTTTATTGGACTCTATGAATATTACTGGCGCTATGCATTTGTTATGCAGTTGAAGCCGACCCACGATTTAAGATCCTAGTATAGCGACGCGTCTGCCAGCCGATATTTTGCGTGGCCCGTGCAGCCAAGCCTCGGTACGCATAGACTCGCGAATCTTATTTTTTACAATTGAATACTGGAGTTAGGCCATGGCTAAAAATCAAATCCGTATCGAGCTGACGAAGAAGCCGTTTGCTGGCGACTTGTCTTTCGGCAACACCGGTCAATATGAACGCCTGCATGGCAAGGCGCATTTCGCCATCGACCCCGCTGAGCCAAATCTGCCGTGGATTTGCGACCTGGATTTGGCGCCGCGCAATGCCGATGGGCTGGTGGAATTCGCGGCCACGCTGGACATCGTTAGACCTAAGGACCTCGCCAAAGGCAATCGCCGAATACTTTTTGAATTCTCCAATCGCGGTGGCCGCGCCATGGTCACCGGTATTAATTTTGGCAAGGGCAGGGATCTGGCGGTTGCCGAGCATGCTGGCGATGGCTTATTGATGCGCCATGGCTACACGTTGGGGTGGTGCGGCTGGCAGGGCGATTTGATTGATCGCGGCGGTAATGTGGTGGCTTACCTGCCGCATGCAAAACAGAACGGTAAGCACTTACGCGGCAAAGTGCGCCAGGAATTCAGCACCATAGAGCCGGGAATTTTG
>JBJXEY010000283.1:0-9681 GCA_046153355.1 Burkholderiales bacterium | reverse complement strand
CAGACATTGCACCACCTGAACTTGCCCTCGAGTCGTCAATTTGCGCAAAAGCGCTCTGCAAGCGCTGCAATGTCTCGACATTGAGCAGGCCGATAATCGTCATTATTCGAATCTGCGCAGCCAACGTGCCAACCCGCGCGCGCAGCAGTTCGCGTCGCGTGGCAAAGGTGAGTTGCTGTGAATTGAGCAAATCGATATTGGTTCTGGCACCCGCATCGAACGCCTTTCGCGTGGCCTCCAAGGATTCGTTGGCCGTGGCAAACACGCCGCGTTGAATGCGCCACTGTTCGATGGTTCTTTGTAAATCCAGATAGGCTTTGCGCAATTCGGTTTCAATAATTCGGGCTGCATCGTCGTATTGTGCTTGCGCAACGTCGGCGAGCGCCAGCGTTTCGCGAATGCGCGATTCCGCGATGCCGCCGGTTGAAAAAGGGAAAGCCAACTGTATGCCAAGGCTCGTCGATGGCAAAAAACTGGTGCTTCCACTCGCGCTGAAGCGAGATCGATCCAGATTTCCGACCAGACTTACCGTAGGCAACAGTGCCGCCCGTTGTACCTCCACACCGGCCTTTGCCGCCGACAAGGCCGCATCTAGGCGCGACAGGCCTGCGTTTTTCTCGCGCGCCTGCGCAATGGCTAAGTCAATTATTTCTGGGACGACTAAGGGCGGAAGGCTATCGCGTAGCCGAGCAACCCCATCGATTCGCGCCGCGGAAAGCCTACGCAGCTCCGCGAGCTGGGCTTGATAAACGTTTTTAACTGATTCAATTTGCGCCAGGATGGTTTCGGTACGCGCGGAGGTTTCCATGAGTTCAACGCGTGTGCCAACGCCGCCTTCCATACGGCGTTGATTGAGGCGCCTTTGCCCCAAAAGAATCTCGCGTTCCTCGATAAGAATGCTCGCTTCTTCATCGGCTTGCGCGGCCGTCAAAAATGCGTCGACAGTTCTAAAAAGCACCTCTTGCCTAGCCTCCGCCACTGCTGATCGAGAAACGCTTTCCTGGAACTGAGCCTGCCCTATCCCCGCATCCGCTTGCGGACGATAAATTGGTACTGAAACAAGTACACCGCCACTGAGATTGGTAAAGGGAAGCGTCGCGCCACTATCGGCGAATTCGCGACGATAGCCGAGCGTGCCGCCGACCGTGGGTCTTAAGTTGCCACGCGCCTGTTCTAATCTTTCCGAGTCCGCGCGAACCCTTGCATCCGCGGCGAGGATTGCAGGCTGCGCCAATAACGCCAATTCGCCTAGCTTTGCTAAGGAAAGTTGTGGGCTCACCGCATCATTGGCGACAAGCGCTTGCAAATTGGCTTCCAGCGACCTCTCCATTTTCAATTGAATTCCGTCGGCGGAATCCGCGTGAAGCTGGGAGGAAGTCAGTATGGCCAAACTGCAAAACACCAGGTTGATTGAGGTTTGCAGCGTCCACCTTGAGGGATGCAGCCCCCCCCCAATCAGGGCAATACCTCGAATCATGGCGCGGCTTCTGCGGATGCAGGCATATTGACTTTTTCCGAAGACCATTAAAAAAGCCGCGATTTCGCGGCTTTTTTAACGCGAGTGACGGATATTATCCGACACTGTTTAGAGTGGCATTATGGGCACAGACAGGTTCCCGGAATTGTGGGATTTTCTATGCATCCAGTCGGACATACCACCCCGCCGCCGCCGCCGCCACCCTGACAGCTACCATGGGAACTACCGTGACTGCTACCGTGGTTACTACCATGCCCACTACCATGACCACTTCCGTGGCTACCCCTACCACGGCGTTTACGACCACCACCGCTGACTTGGAAATACTCTTCAGGTTTCAATTCACGCATGATTTTTCCCTCCTAGGAAACGTATATCTGCGTATGACTGTATTGGTTTCACGCAGGTTTGAATAGCAGCAAATACCAATATAGCGTCAATAGTTCACGTTTTATGGCAGGCGACCACCCCTTCTTTTGGGTGTCTAATCGTTATGCCCCTGACATATCCACGGGGAAATATTAAAATAATATTTATATTCAATATGTTACAAAATTCCGGCGAGCTTGATCTATTTGACACGCCGAAGCGCCGGGCGTCCACCTGCTTTCGGTGGGTCGGTAGCGGGGTCGTCACGATCTGGACCTGCATTTTTTCCAATCGACCCGTCGGTACTTTTCGCCGCGTCGACTTTTGTTATCGAAAATGCCATCCCCTGCCCATTTTCCTTGGCAAAAATTTCCTTGATCGCCTCGATCGGAACGGAAAGTTCACGCGCCACGCCGCCAAAGCGCGCGGCGAATTCCACCCGATCCTGGCCAATCTGTAATCGGTTGGAGGCCAAAGGCCCGATATTGAGGACTATTTCCCCATCGCGCACGTATTCCATGGGAACCCGAGTGCTGGCATCCACCACCACGGAAATATAGGGCGTGAATCCGTTATCAACGCACCATTCGTATAACGCGCGAAGCAAATACGGTTTGGTGGACGTTGGTTCCGACATGTTTTCGAGGCAAAGATTACTTGCGCATGACTTTTTCGGAAGGCGTCAACGCTTCGATGAACGCAGGGCGCGAAAAAAGCCTTTCGGCATATTTCATCAATGGCGCCGCGGTTTTCGGTAGCAAGATGCCGTAAAAATCGACGCGCCACAGCAGGGGCGAAATCGCCACATCCAACATGGAAAATTCATCGCCCAGCATGTATTTCTGTTTTTGGAACACGGGCGCCAATTCCGTCAAGCGTTCCGCCACTTGTTGGCGCGCACGCTCCTGCTGTTTTTGATTGCCTTTTTCCAGCATGTCGATATGCGAGAACAGTTCCGCCTCGAAGTTAAACAGGAACAGTCGCGCGCGCGCGCGCATTACCGGGTCAGCCGGCATCAGTTGCGGGTGTGGAAAACGCTCATCAATATATTCGTTAATGATGTTGGCTTCATATAGGATCAAATCCCGTTCCACCAACACCGGCAGCCGGTTATACGGGTTCATCACCGCGATGTCTTCGGGTTTGTTGTACATATCGACATCGATGATTTGGAAATCCATGCCTTTTTCGTAGAGCACGATGCGGCAACGTTGCGAGAAAGGACAGGTGGTCCCCGAATATAGATTCATCATAGGAAATTACCTCGGTTGCACTCCAGAAGAAAAAGGCGCGGCGCCACGCGGGCCGCGCCCTTGCCGAAGTTCGGTTAATCAGTGAACGTCTTTCCAGAAATTCTTATACAACGCAAAGGTGAGGACGAGGAGAATCAACAAAACGAAAAGAACCACGATTCCCACGTGTTTGCGGTAGATCTGGTCGGGTTCTGACATCCACACCAGATAATTCACCAAGTCTCGAACTGTTGCGTCGTATTGCTGCGCCGTCTGCAATCCCGGCGCATCAACTCGCGTGGTCTTCAAGAGGTAGCGCTTGGCATCATCCTGACCGCTCACATCAATACGCGAGTAGGTACGTGTCTGCAATTTTGCGGCGATGGCTTGTTCGTCGGTCTTGAATTCGCGAACATCGAGGCTAGCCTGACCCGATAAGGTCCACAACGCGTGCGGCATGGCCACTCGATCGAACACTAGATTGTTCCAGCCAGTGATGGTGCTTGAATCGCGGTAGAACGCTCGCAAGTAGGTATACAGCCAATCCGCGCCGCGCGCCCTGGCCAAAACCGATAGATCTGGTGGCGCGGTACCAAACCATTCCTTGGCATCCTTACGCGTCATCCCGACATTCATCATTTCACCGACCTTCTCGGCGGTGAACAGCAGGTTTTCCTTGATCTGCTCCTCGGAGAGACCCAAATCGCGCAAGCGGTTGTAGCGCATCATCGAGGCCGCATGACAGTTGAGGCAATAATTAACGAAGGTCCGAGCACCCGACTGAAGGCTCGCTGCGTCGCGTAGATCTATGGGTGCATGATCAAGTTTGCCCGGACCAGAAGCAAACAATGCCGATGAGACCAGCATTAAAACGCCTGTAAGGGCACCCAATAGACTTCGATTCAATTTAGTCATCGTATTCATCCAGTCACCCGTTGCGGTTCGGGTTTGGTTTTATCAATCGCCGAATACCAAGGCATCAAGATGAAGAAAAGGAAATACAACACGGTGCAGATACGGGCCACCACGGTGGCACGCTCAGCGCCACCCAACCAGTCGCCGAACTGCCCCCACGCGCTGGTGGGCACCGTACCCAGATAACCAAGAATCAGGAAAACGATAATGAAGGTTGCTAGCGCGCTTTTGAAGATCGGGCCTTTGTAGCGAATGGATTTCACTGGGCTACGATCAAGCCACGGCATCAAAATCAAAATAACGCTTGCGATGCCAAATACCGCCACGCCGGGAAATTGCGAATTAAACATCGGCGGCACGGCACGCAAAATCGAGTAGTAGGGCGTGAAATACCAGACCGGTGCAATGTGCTCTGGAGTCTTCAGCGGGTCGGCAGGTAGGAAGTTGTTGTATTCGAGAAAATACCCCCCCATCTCCGGCATAAAAAACAAGATGATGGCGAATACAATCAGAAACACTACGACGCCGTAGGTATCCTTAACTACGTAATAGGGATAAAACGGGATGCCATCCACGGGCTTGCCTTGCGAATCCTTATTTGCCTTGATCTCAATGCCATCGGGGTTGTTGGAACCCACTTCATGCAATGCCAACAAATGCGCCGCCACCAAGCCCAAAAGCACCAGAGGTATGGCGATAACATGGAAGGCGAAGAAGCGATTCAAGGTGGCATCGGATACGACATAGTCACCGCGAATCCACAACGACAGGTCTGGCCCAATGAATGGGATGCTGGTGAACAAGTTGACGATCACCTGGGCGCCCCAATAGGACATTTGCCCCCAAGGCAGCAGGTAGCCAAAAAACGCCTCGGCCATCAGGCATAGGTAAATCAACATGCCGAAGATCCAAACCAACTCGCGGGGCTGGCGGTAAGAGCCATACAAAAGTCCGCGGAACATGTGCAGGTAGACCACCACGAAAAACATGGAAGCCCCGGTTGAGTGCATGTAACGCACCAGCCAGCCGAACGGCACCTCGCGCATGATGTATTCGACCGAGGCGAATGCCTGGGCCGCGTCCGGCTTGTAATGCATGGTGAGGAAAATGCCGGTGACGATTTGCAGCGCCAGCACAAACATCGCCAGGCCACCGAAGTAATACCAAAAATTGAAATTTTTCGGCGCGTAATACTCT
This sequence comes from Burkholderiales bacterium, assembly GCA_046153355.1. Taxonomy (GTDB): domain Bacteria; phylum Pseudomonadota; class Gammaproteobacteria; order Burkholderiales; family SG8-39; genus 2-02-FULL-62-17. The sequence continues at coordinate 4,491 of JBJXEY010000283.1, read as the reverse complement.
GACAAATGGTTGCGCCAGTTTTCCATCATCGGAAAACGCTGGTCCACCCAAGTCATAAGGCAGCTTGCCGGGCCGTTAAGCGGCCCTAGACAGGTGATATTTACCGGCTCTTTTTGCGTGGCAGCCATGCGTCATGCCCCTTTTTTATCGTCGCCAATCAAAATTCTTGTGTCCGAAAGGTAGGTGTAAGGCGGCACGGCAAGATTCACCGGTGCAGGCACCCCTTTGTAGACACGCCCAGCCAAATCGAACTTTGATCCGTGACAGGGGCAATAAAAGCCGCCGTTCCAGTCGGCGCCGAATTCCGCTTTGGCATCCGGGCCTTTGAATTGTGGCGAGCACCCAAGGTGTGAACAGACGCCTTCCAACACCACGATTTCTTCCTTGATGGAGCGATATTCATTTTTGGCGTAACTGGGTTGCAATTGCACATCGGAACCCGGGTCGGCCATATTGCCGCTGCCCTTTTTGATTCCTTCGAGCATCTCCTTGGTGCGCCTTAATATCCAAACTGGCTTACCGCGCCATTCCATGATTTGCAGTTCACCGGGTTGAAGCGCGCTAATATCCGCTTCAACCGGAGCACCTAGCGCTTTTGCACGCTCCGACGGGAGCATGGACGCCGCAAAAGGCAGTGCCGCGCCGACCACGGCAGCACCGCCCGCCGTTGCAGACGCCACCACCAAATTTCGGCGCGATTCGTTGATATCCTGAGAATCACTCATGAGATGACCTTAAAAAAAGGGGGGTAACCAGGTGAGGGAAGCCGAATTATATAGAATTCCCGGCAAATGACCAAATTTTCGTCAATAACTATATGATTTTAATTGGTATTATTGACTTCGCTCCACATGGTTATTGCGCCATTTTTCAGGCCAATCGAAATCAAACAATTGCGAACCGTCCTATCGATTAACGCTGGCTAGCAAAGAAAAGCACTCTTTTCCCCATGACTCAAAGACTCTGGTTGATCTTCGCGCAAACAGCGACGGTTCTGTTGGCCGCGTTTTTTGTTATTTCGACTCTCAAACCTGAATGGGTTGCGCAATCAGCACCGAACCCTCAGGTCGTCGAACTCAAGCAGGCAGCGCTCGCTTCCGCGGGAGAGGCGAAATTTGCCGGTTCTTATCGAGATGCGGTCAACCGCGCTCAGCCTGCGGTGGTAAATATTTTCACCAGCAAGCAGATTAAAGCGCCACGTCATCCACTGATCGATGACCCGATGTTCCGGCATTTTTTTGGCGACCAATCGCGCGAAAATTCGCAACGCTCCTCCAGTCTTGGCTCAGGCGTGATAGTCAGTTCCTCGGGATATATCCTCACCAACCATCATGTGGTGGAAGCAGCCGATGAGATCGAGGTGGCGCTTGCCGATGGTAAAAAAATGCGCGCGCGCACGGTGGGCTCTGACCCGGAGACCGATCTGGCGGTGTTGCAGGTGCAAGGCAACGCGCTGCCGGCAATAACACTGGGCAACGATTCGGGCCTTCGTGTAGGCGACGTGGTACTCGCCATAGGTAACCCATTTGGCGTAGGGCAGACCGTTACCATGGGTATCGTGTCGGCCCTGGGCCGTAGTCACCTGGGTATCAACACCTTCGAAAATTTTATCCAAACTGATGCCGCCATCAACCCAGGCAATTCCGGCGGGGCGTTAATCGATTCCAACGGTGATCTGGTGGGGATCAATACCGCCATCTATTCGCGCTCCGGCGGATCCCTTGGCATCGGATTCGCCATTCCCATAAGCGGTGCAAAACAGGTTATGGAGCAAATTATTTCCGCCGGCAGCGTAACGCGAGGATGGATCGGCGTCGAGGCCCAGGAAATCAACGTGGAACTTGCCGAATCGTTCAAACTGCGCGCCCCCGAAGGTGCATTGATCGCGGGTGTGATACGTGGCGGCCCAGCCGATGCTGCTGGCATAAAACCCGGCGACATTCTTCTGGGGGTCGAAGGTAAACCGGTGCGTGACCCCAGTAGCATGCTCAATCTGATTGCGGCATTGGTACCAGGCAAGCCGGCGCGGATGCGGTTGCTGCGCAATCAAAAGGAGGTTGAACTTTCGGTTGATGTGGGGCGCAGGCCCACTACCGCGCGTCAACGCCGACCGGGCTAAGCGCCCGGATCGCTAGCCGATGGTGAAGTCGCCACTTCATTCGTGGCGATTTCATTGGGCTTTGTAACAAAGAAACGCGATACGAAAATCCCCAATTCGTATAACAAACACAAAGGTACCGCCAAGAGAAATTGCGAAAGCACGTCTGGTGGCGTAAATACCGCCGCGATCACAAACGCGCCTACGATCACATAGGGGCGCACCTCTTTCAATTTGGCAATCGACACCACATTGGCGCGTACTAGAACAATCACCACAACGGGCACTTCGAATGTCACGCCAAAAGCAACAAATGTAGTCAATACGAAGCTGAAATACTTGTCGATATCCGTCATCCAAGCAACACCCTCTGGCGCCACCGAGGACATGAACTTAAATATCACCGGGAAGACAAAGAAATAGGCAAATGCCATGCCCACCAGAAACAGTAGGAAACTGGTGATCACCAGCGGCAGCACCAGGCTTTTTTCGTGCGTGTAAAGACCAGGTGCCACGAATGCCCAGGCTTGATAGAGCACATACGGCAATGCCGCGACAAAAGCCACCAGCATGGTGACTTTCAACGGCACGAAGAACGGGCCAATTACATCGGTGGCGATCATTTGCCCGCCTTTGGGCATGGCATCGAGCATGGGCATGGCGAGAATGGCGTAGATTTCACGCGCCCAGGGCAATAGGCAAAGCATGAACACCAGTATCACCACCAATGCACGCACCAAACGCTGGCGCAATTCGATGAGATGCGATAGAAACGTATCGCCTTCACTCATGCCGACACCAAATCGAGCAAATTTGGCCAACCAATTTTGACTCTCATGCCGCCGACTTTTGCTCGGCTACCGGCGTTTGCAGCGCGGCTTGTGGCGCCGGCGACGCGATAGGAGCGGCCCCGAGTGATTGGGAAGCGCTGGCAACAGGCGAAGACTCAAGCCCAGGGCCGGTTTCCGGCGATTGTTCGGGTTTCGCGGGTTCCGGATGGGGGTTCACTTCTGCCGAAATACTTTTGAAAAAATCCTCGGATTTGTAAATTTCGTCGTTGACCTGGGTTTGCACCGACTGCGCAGTTTTCTCGAATTCGTCCTTGAACTTGCGCAGCTCTTCCGTCTCCATTTCGCGATTGATGTCGGCTTTGACATCGTTGACGTAGCGCTGCAATCGGCCCATTAGATGCCCAGCAGTGCGCGCCACACGCGGCAGGCGTTCGGGGCCGATAACCACAAGGGCCACCACCGCGATCACCATGAGTTCGGAGAAACCAATGTCGAACATCGATTGGATGCGTTGCTAAAGGTGCGGCTTAAAGAAAAATCCGCGGATTCGGACGTGGCAAGTGCCGTCCGCCCAGAATTTCAGGATACCTTGCTTTCCTTGCGTACTTCGGCATCGATGGTCCGACCAGCCACCTGCGGCGCGGCGGTATCAGGAGCCGGCTCAGGAGACGCTTCTTTGATCCCGTCCTTGAATCCTCGCACCGCACCACCCAGGTCTGAACCCAGATTACGCAATTTTTTGGTACCAAAAACTACCAGTACCACCGCCAACACGATCAACCAGTGCCAAATGCTCCAGGTTCCCATTTAATCCTCCGTCAAGACTTGCTCAACATTCGCGGCAGACGATCCTGCCCAGCAAGAATGTGCGCGTGCAAATGATACACCTCCTGCCCGCCGACTCGACCCGTGTTGATGATGGTGCGAAAGCCATCGTTGGCGCCTTCCGCTGCGGCGAGGCGACCCGAAACCGCCAGGATTCGGCCCAGCACTTCCCGATGGGAATCGTCGCAATTCGACAGGGACTCGATATGGATTTTCGGAATAATCAAGAAGTGAATTGGCGCCAGCGGATGGATATCGCGAAACGCCAGAATTTCATCGTCCTCGTGAATTTTTGTACAAGGAATCGCGCCGTCGACGATCTTGCAAAAAATACAGTTGGGATCTTTTGTCATGATTTTCCTCGTTGCCACGTCATGTCGAGACGCACTTTCAACTCGATTTGCTACCTTTGCTTCGCGCCGCTTTCTCATCAATCCCTGAGGTACCGTCGCGGCGCCCGAGCTCTGCGAACACATCGTTCGCGGTCAAATTGTAATGAGCCAACATAATTAGGCAATGAAACCAAAGATCGGCGGTTTCGGCGACGATTTTTTTGTGCTCGCCGTCCTTCCCGGCCATCACGGTTTCCGTTGCTTCTTCGCCGATTTTCTTCAGGATTGCGTCCTCGCCCAATGCCAAGAGACGGGCAACGTAAGACGTGGAGGGATCGGCGCCCTTGCGCGATTCGATTACCCGGGTCAATTTTTCGATGATGTCGCTCATAACCGCCGCCGATCATGCGTTGCTTGAAATAATTCTCTACACCAAAGGAAATTC
>JBJXEY010000276.1:0-6692 GCA_046153355.1 Burkholderiales bacterium | reverse complement strand
TGCTCACCGGACCGACGCAGTCCTTGCACGACTTGTTTCCGAAAGAAGCCTTCGAGATCAAGCTACCGTTGCCTAAAATTCATAAAACCATTTACGGCTTTTAAGGAAGATTCGCCATGCCACGCATGAACGTTCGAGGCGTCAGCCTGCATTACAAAATCATTGGCGAGAGCGGCGCCTGGGTGGCGCTCTCGCCCGGCGGCCATCGCAGCATGGATCACGTGGAAACGCTCGCGCAAAAAATTGCCGCGTCGGGGTATCGGGTATTGATTCATGATCGACGCAACTGCGGGCTCTCGGACATGGCCTTCGACGATACCCAATCCGAATTTGATACCTGGGCCGATGACCTTCACGCCATGATGACGCAATTGAATGCACTGCCTGCCTATATCGGCGGCAGTTCTTCGGGGTGCCGGTTGTCGCTTAAATTTGCGCTGAAATATCCGCAGGCGGTGAAAGCGTTGCTGCTTTGGCGCGTCACTGGCGGACAGTTCGCGGTGAATCGTTTGTCCAACGAGTACTACGGCAAATACCTGCTTGCCGCCGAACAAGGCGGCATGGGGCAAGTGTGCAACACCGACCATTACCTGGAGCAATGTCACCTGCGCCCCGAAAACCGCGCAGTGCTGATGGCGACCGATGCGAAAAAATTCATCAACACCATGAACGTATGGCGAAAAGCTTTTCTCGAATCGGCACAGGCGCCGGTGATTGGCGCGACCGAAGCTCAATTGAAGACCATTAAACATCCCACCTGCATCGTGCCGGGCAACGACAACACCCATCCCTTGCGCGTGGGCGAGCATTTGCATCGGATATTGGGCGAGTGCAGCGAACTGCATGTCATGTATCCAGAACATCAGGACGTGGATTTGATTCCCGGCGAACAATGGGTACCGCGCGAAGGGGAGATGGCGGCGATCTTCACCGACTTTCTCAATCGCATCGAGGCGCGCTCGGGCGTTTGAAATATTTGGATATCTAGGCAATGAAGCTACCCATTCGTTTTGCAATCGCCAACCAGGGTGTTGCCACCTTCAGCGCTCTCATTGGTATAAGTTGCCTTGCGGCCATCACCTCGTCTCAGGTGGCGGCGCAGACCTACCCATCCAAACCCATTCGCATCGTGGTGCCCTTTGCGCCGGGTGGGGTCGATATCACCGCGCGCCTCTTGCAACCCAAAATGCAGGAGGATCTGGGACAGGCGCTAATCATTGAAAACCGGCCCGGCGCGGGCGGCGTGACCGGTTCGGTGGCCGTATCGAAATCGCCAGCCGATGGCTATACCCTGCTGATGACCGCGTCGGGCACGTTGATCTCCACGCCACTCCTATCGGCCAAGCCCGCGTTTGACCCGATCAATGATTTTTCGCCAATCACCGTGGTATTTCAGGCGGTGAGTACGCTGGTGGTGAACGCGTCGTTGCCAGTAAATTCGGTCAAGGAACTCATCGACCATGCGCGCCGCAACCCTAGCAAAGTGGGATTCGCCAGCCCAGGTATCGGCACCAATCAGCATATGGATGGCGAGGTGTTCAAAGCCACTGCAGGCTTGGATATTTTTCACGTTCCCTACAAAGGATTTGGTCCGTCGATTCAAGACTTGGTGGCCGGGCATATACAGTTGGGCTTTGTGACCTACGCCAACATTCGCGCGCACCTTTCGGCAGGGAAGGTGAAGATCATCGCCGTCGGCGATGCGAAACGTTATCCGCCGCTGGCTGCGGTGCCCACCATCGCCGAGACACTGCCAAGCTATCAACGTGTGCCCGGTTGGAGCGGCGCTTTGCTGGGGCCGCCGGGATTGTCGAAGGCAATTTCCACACGCCTCTATAGCGCCGCGCTCAAAGCGATTAATACACCCGAGGTTCGCTCCAAACTGGATGAAGGCGGATCGCTGGTGATGGGCATCACCCCGGAGGAATTCACTGCGCTGCTCAAGTCCGATCTTGAGCGAGTAGGAAAGATCGTTAAGTCCTTGGGAATCAAGGTGGATGAGCCTTGAACCACCGCATCGACGTTCACCACCACCCCTCTCCACCTAGCTATATCGCGGCGCGCGACCAGCGCAATCGCTCATCGGCGTGGAAGCAGGAACGATGGAGCCCGTTGAAGTCCTTGGAAGACATGGACGAAGGTGGTGTCGCCACAGCGGTGCTGTCGCTTCCGCACCCGGTTAGCATCTGGCCCGAAGATCGCGTACAGGCCCGAAGCATGGCGCGCGAATGGAACGAATACATGGCGCAAATGGCGCGCGACTATCCAGGGCGTTTTGGCGTGTTCGCTGCCCTGCCTATTCTCGATATCGAAGGCAGTCTCATCGAGGCCGAATACGCCTTCGATACACTAGGCGCGGCGGGCATAGGCCTCATGACCAATATTGGTGATCGGTGGTTGGGCGACCCGCATTACGCACCGTTATTCGAGGAACTCAATCGCCGCAAAGCGGTCATCTACACCCACCCGGTCGCGCCCGCCTGCTGCGCCAATATGCTGCCGGATTTGGGCGACGCCACCATCGAATACGGCACTGACACCACCCGCGCCATTGCCCGCATGATGTTCAGCGGCTCAGCGGCGCGGTATCCGGATCTGCGCATGATCTTTTCGCACGCCGGTGGCACCATGCCGTTCCTGGCCGAACGCTTGATTCGCGCGCCGTCGCTATCCAAGGATAATCTCGCCGCGCGCGTACCCCATGGTGTGCTGCACGAATTGCAAAAGTTCTACTACGACACCGCGCAGACGGCGCAACCGTATTCGATGGCCTCTGCGCGCAAGGTCATCCCAACATCGCAGTTGCTGTTTGGCACCGATTTTCCCTATCGGACTTCGCGGGAGCATGCACTGGGGTTGTTGCAGTGCGGATTCAATGAAATGGAATTGCGCGCCATTGAACGCGAAAATGCCAAGACCCTATTACCGAGTTTGCGAATCGCTTGATCCCTGTGTGCGGCGACAATACACAGGGCGATGCAATAATGAGACCCTCGCGGAGGACCCATGAAACGCATCGACATCGAAGAACATAATTGCGGGCCTAAAATTCGGCAACCCGATACCAGGAGTCCCGATGGGCGGCAATGATTTAAACGCGCAACTCTCGGCGCTGGTGGATGACCGTGTCGGCGAAGGCATGTTTCGCGTGCGAAAAGATATCTATACCGATGCGGCAGTGTATGAGCGCGAAGTAAAAACGATATTCGAGCGCGACTGGGTGTTTCTGTGCCATGAAAGCCAGATGAAATTACCTGGGGACTACGTCACCACTCAGGTGGGCAATCACCCGGTGTTCGTGCTGCGCCAGGACGATGGCACATTGCGAGCGTTTTTGAATGTCTGTCCGCACCGCGGGTCGGTGCTCTTGCCGCTCAAACAAGGCAAGGTCAGGGGCTCGATCGATTGCCGCTTTCACGGTTGGGCGTTCGCGCCAACAGGTGAATGCGAAGGCATCACCTTCGAACGCGCGGGTGGATACTCGGGCGGCAAGGCCGACAAAAAACATTTCGGGCTGACGCCGCTCTCTCGGCTTGATGTGTATCGCGGCTTTATTTTTGGCAGCATAGCGCCCGTTGATCGCTCGCTGCATGAGTTTCTGGGCGCCACCCAGCCCTTCATCGATCTGTTTGTCGATCAATCGCCGCTAGGGATTGAAGTATTGCGTGGCTCTTCCACTTACGTTTGCCATCACAACTGGAAAATGCAAGTGGAAAATGTGCCCGATGGCTATCACGTGCCCACAGTGCACCGCGTTTTCGGCAGCACCATGGCGAATCGCCAGTTGCGGCCCGGTTACGAAGGGCTTTTGCAAACGGAAACCGGCCGCATCAGCGGTAACGTGAAAAACGGTTGCTACGATTTGGGGCGCGGCCACATGCTCTTGTGGGCCGATCGCGCCACGCCCGAGGCGGCACCGCTGTACCCATCCACCGCCGCGATCGAGGCCGCGCATTCCGACGCTAAAGCGCATTGGATGTTGCGGCGCGGGCGCAACCTGATGGTGTTTCCCAATCTGGTGCTCAATGACCTTGCCTCGACGCACCTGCGCACGCACCGCCCGCTTGGGCCCGATCGCACCGAGGTGACGGTGTCTTGCATCGCGCCTGTCGGCGAATCGCGCGACGCGCGTTATGCGCGCCTGCGTAAATTCGAGGATTTTTTCCTGCTCACCGGCATGGCAACCTCGGACGACCTGGTGTCCTTGAATATCGTTCACCAAGGCGCTCGCGCCGATGCGCGACCCTGGATTGATTTTCAACGCGGGATCGGAACTGTTATCCCGGGCGCGGATGAGGCGGCTCGTCAATTGGGCGTAACGCCGGTCACCAGTAACAGCAGTTGGACGCATGAAACGCCCTATCACGGCTTGTACCGTCATTGGCTGCGGCAAATGACAAGCGCGGATTGAACGAATTTTTATGACTCCGGTTTCGGAAACTATCGAACGCGAAGTGGCGCGCCTCATCGCGCGTGAGGCCTATTGCCTGGATCGAAAACTATGGCGCGAGTGGCTTACCCTGTACGCCGAAGACGCCGAATTCTGGGCGCCCGCCTGGGCGAGCGAGGAAGCGTTGACCAATGACCCGGGAAATGAACTGAGCATGATCTACATTCGCGGCAGAGCAGGATTGGAGGATCGCGTGTATCGGATCGAAGCTCGCGATTCGCTTGCCACGGCACCCATGGATCGCACGGCACACGTGGTGGGAAGCATTCTTGTGCATTCGGCAGGTGAACAAATTATCGCGTCCGCGTCGTGGATCACGCATATTTACGGCATTCATGGCGTGGCCACGCTGGGCGGGTATTCGGATTACAGCCTTAGACGCGTGGCGAGCGAGTTGCGCATCGCCAAGAAACGGGTGGTACTGATCGACGACCGGCTGGAAGTGCCGGTGGATATTTATCACTTATAAAGGGAGCTCATATGGCGACGAAGAAATCGAAACGGGCCGCACCCGCGCGGCCGGAGAAAAAGCGCGCCGCAAACCGCCGGACCAAAAAAACAGTTTCAATAAAAGCGAAGCGCGTAGAAGCAAAAACACCGGCCAGGGTTGCGACGAAAATCAAGGCGAAACCCGAGGTGAAACCCGGGGCGGCAAGCTTCTCCAATAAGCCGCTAGTCGCGCGCCTGGTTCCCGGAAAACTCGAACTCTCGATGATGACCGGTCAATACGAAATTGTGCGCGCCCTGCAGGATGGCACGGTGCGGCCCAAGGGCATCGCCATCGTGCCGGCGCGCTACCCTGGCAGCCGCGACATTCACACGCGCGTGGCGGTGGGGGATGGCGCCGATATCAATGAATTCAACGGCGGCCAGTATTGCATTGTGCGCGACATGGGGCGCGATATTGTCGGCATTCCGGTGTTTCTGCACCGGCGCTTTCGCCATGGTTTTATCTTCATCAACAAGAATGCCGGCATCAAAAGCCCCAAGGATCTGATCGGCCGGCGCATCGGCATGAATTCCTACGGGCCGGCGGCGCACTACTGGATGCGCGGGCACCTGGAACACGATTACGGCGTGCCGCATCGTTCCATGACGTACGTGGTGGAACGTCATGAAGATGTGAAGTCGATGGAGCCGCCAGACGATTTGAAAATCGAGTTATTGCCAAAGGGAAAAGATGTCGAGGAGATGCTGTTAAACGGCGAGCTCGATGCGATCATGGCACCGGGCGTGCCGAAGGCTGCCGCCGAGCGCGACCCGCGCATTGGTCACCTGTGGGACAACTACGTTGATGTGGAAAAAGATTACTACCGGCGCACCGGGATTTTTCCCATCATGCACATGACCACGGTGCCTCGGGAGCTGGTCGCAAAACATCCCTGGGTGGTGGAGAGTCTTACTCACGCGTTCGAGGAGGCCAAACAATTAGCCTATAAGCGCCTGGCCAATCCGCGCATTGTGCCGCTTGCGTGGTTTCGCTCCGACTGGGAGGACGAGCGCCATTTTCTCGGACGCGACCCTTGGGAATATGGCTTGTCCGAGATCAATAAAAAGAACTATGACCTTCTCGCGCAATTCGTTTTCGAACAAGGCATGACTCGCCGCCGCATGACACTTGAGGATTTATTCGCCAAAGAGGCGTTCGAACTCGAATTGCCGCTACCCCTCACGCATCCGGTCGAATACGATTTTTGAGAGTCGCAATGCCAATGGCCAAGATGTGTTGCAGGGCATGCCGTGAGCGATAAATTCGATGGCGCCGTTTATCGCAAGGGCGATGCCGGTTACGAGGAAGCGCGTCGCGGCCATATGTGGAATGCACGCATTCCGGATCGATATCCCGAGGTCATCGTTCAAGCGGGCAGCGAACAGGATGCCATTCGCGGGGTAAACCTCGCCAAACGAGAGGGCTTGAGAATCGCTGTCCGTTCCGGCGGCCACAGTTGGGCGGCGAATTTTCTGCGCGAAGGCGGCATGCTGCTCGATGTCGGGCGACTGCAGGAGTGGAGCATCAACATTCCCGCAAAAACCGCTTGGGTGCGGCCTGGTGTGATCGGCTCTGACCTCAATCGCGCCTTAAGGGCGCATGGCTTGTTTTTTCCCACCGGCCATTGCACCACGGTCGGCCTGGGCGGATTTTTACTGCAAGGGGGATTTGGCTGGAACTCGCGTCTTTGGGGTCCGGCCTGTGCGAGTGTTAGCGCGATTGATGTGGTCACCGCCGACGGCGATTTGGTGC
>JBJXEY010000253.1:0-11139 GCA_046153355.1 Burkholderiales bacterium | reverse complement strand
ACGGATGATGTCCACCAGGTCCTGATTGACAACCCCACCACGGTATAGCTTCAAAAATGGGATCTGCAAACCTTCCGAATAAATATCGGTGGTCATGCCGCCCAGCGTGCCGCCGACATCGGTCCAGTGCGCCATGCAGCAGGCGAGCGCCACCATCTGCTTGTCTTCGAAAATCGGTTGCGTGAGGGTGATGTGATTAAGGTGCGAGCCGGTGGTGTAGGAGTCATTGGTAATCAGCACGTCGCCCGGCTTCAAGGTTGCGGCGCCGAAATGCGCGAGCAGCGTCTGTACCGTCTGCGCCATGCCGCGAATGAACATCGGCAGCCCCAGGCCAATGGAAACGGTGCGTCCGTCGGGCGTGAATATTCCTACGGTGAAGTCGAGGGCCTCGTAGATGATCGGGTTATAGGCGGTACGCGTGAGATGGCTCTTCATCTCCTCGGTAACCGCCATCACGCCGTTGCGGATGATTTCGGTGATGACGGGGTCGGCGTGGACCCGACGCTTCGCAAGCGTTGCGCGTCCTGATCGAGAAAGGGCGGGCTTTTTCTTCGCGGACATTGAAACCCTTCAGGCCGCGCAACATGGCGCCGCAGGAGTTGGATGCCTTCTAGAACGCTCTGATACGTTATTAGCGCCGACATCGAGCGAGTCGGCGCTTTGATCAAGCCGGAAGGAATTAGATCGGCGTGAATAATTCTTACAATGTCGGCACGCGATTGATGTAGCCCTGCTGGTGGGCGTACTTCACGAAGGTTTCGATGACCTTGCGATTGGCCGGGTTCAGGCCCTGCGACCAGGCGTTCGGCCCGTAGATATTGCGCTCTTCCTCAAGGAAGAACACCGCCTCGGAGAGCCCCAGGCGTTTGGAATCGTCGTCGTAGAACGCATCGTTTAGCCGTTGCGCTTCGACCACCGCGTCGTAGAACGATTTCGCCAGCCATGGTTCGCGGTCGTACAAGTCCTGCTTCATCACGAAGGTATGGGTAATCGGCAGGATGCCGGTGCGTGATACGAGGCTTCGCATTTCCGCGCGCGCATCGCGGAATAGGCGGCGGATACCGGGCATGGCACGAATAACCGCTTTGGGCGTGGTGGGCAAAAGCAACGCATCCACCTTGCCTTCGGCCAGCAATTTCTCGGGGTCGGCGCCATCGATCTTCTCGAACTTGATGCCTTTGGGGATCGTATAGCCGGCGCCTTCTTCGCCGCAGGTCACCCAAGTCACCTGATCCGGCGACAAACCATAGTGATCTTTAAGAATCCCGCGCGTCCACAGATTGACGGTATAGCGGTAGCCGGGCACGCCGATACGCTTACCGGCGAGATCGCGCGGGCTGGTGAAGCTCGAATCATCGCGCACATACAGGTAGGCCAATACCGGCATACGCAGGGGGAACAAGGGCATCGCGATCACCGGCTCGCCGCGCATACGCGCCGCCACGTACCAGGAAAGCGAAAACTCGGCGATGTCGTACTGCTCATACACCGGACGCACGCAGAAGTCGCCGATCCACTTGGGGTCAACCGAGAGGTCGACGCCCTCGGGCTTGACGCGGCCATCGATCAGCGGGCGGGTGCGGTCGTAATCGGCCACGGCAAGGTGGACCGGTAACAGACCCTTCGTGTGGCTTTCTTCACGTTCAATAACGGCTTGACCTTGATCGCGTGCGTTCATTGGAATCCTCCTTAGTGGGTGTAGCCAGCGTGGCTCGGGAAGCAAACCGGGAGATGATCCCACAAGCTTGGTTCGGCTGCAAAAATGGTTCGAAAGCCGCGTGCCTTTTGCGTCTGGGGAGATATTCCATGGCCTAGCGGGGATTCATGCTCGCCATGATTTGCTCGCGTAATTCGCGCTTCAACACCTTGCCAACCTGATTCTCGGGGAACGCCGCCACAAATTGCACCGCCTTGGGCCGTTTGTACGGTGCGAGACGCTCGCGGCAATAGTCGATTATTTCCACCTCGGTGCATGTTGGGTCGGCCACCACGCAGGCAACCACCATCTCCCCCCAATCCGCATGTGGCACACCAATGACCGCCGCTGCCTTCACTTTTGGATGCGCGCGCAACACGGGCTCAATTTCGGCGGGGTATACGTTTATGCCGCCGGTGCGTACCACGTCGCGTGAGCGGCCAGACAGATACAAGTACCCTTCGGCGTCCTTCTTCAACAAATCGCCGGTGAGAAACCAGCCGTCGCGAAACGCTTCGCGTGTTTGCTCGGGTTGATTCCAGTAACCCGCGAATACCTGCGGGGCCTTCACCGCCATCAAACCGATTTCACCTGGCGGCATGGGGCGCATGGCCTCGTCCATGCTCTCCACCTGGCAGCGATGCGCGGCGCGCCCTACCGATTCGAGAATTTCGGCGCGCCCACCTGGTGCGCTGGCGGCATCGATCTCGTCAGGCAGCAAGTAAGTGATGCGGCCTCCCGCTTCGGTGGAGGCGAAGGCGCAAAAGAATCGCGCGGTGAAAGTCTTGTTGGCACGTAGACGCGCCATGCCATCCTGATTGCCGCCCACGGGCGATGAGCCGGAGTAATAACGCACACTCGACAAATCGTATTTGCCAAGATCCGTGTGGCCGGTAAAACGCGTGAAGGTGGATTGGCTGGCATGCACGATCGAGATGCGATGCTGTTGTATGGATTGCAGAAGTTGCGTGGCATCGAAGCGCGGCAGTAATACGATGGTGGAACCCGAGAGGACGTAGAGCGCCAGCAGCGAAAGATTCGCACCGGCAGCCATCGGCCCGCCGATCGAGGCCACATCGCTGACGCCAAAGGGCAGGTGATAAAGATTGATTTCGCAGCAGGAAAGTAATTGGCGATGTGTCTTGATACAACCCTTGGGTGTGCCGGTGGTGCCGCTGGTGTATTTCACAGAAAGATAGGAATTATCATCTCTATCCCATGGCGCTTTGATCTCCGGTTCAGATTCTTTAGAATTGGCGACTATTTTCGAATAGTCGCCAGCGAACTGATGCTTGCCAATGCCAATAATGTTTTCAAGGCTAGCAAGCGGTTGTTGAATGCCAGCCAGAGCCGATTGCGCTACTTCGCCGCAAATAACGAACCTGGCGCCCAGGTCGTTGATGGTATGCGCGATCTCGACGCCCACCGAATTGGCCATCACCGGCGCGCCGATGACGCCGATTTTCGCCAGGCCATAAAAAATCTCGACGAACTCGACGCCGTTCTCCAAGGGGTACACAACCCGATCACCGGGCCGCGCGCCTAATTTCAGCATCGCATTGGAAACGCGATTTGCGCCCGCATTGAGCTCGCGCCAGGTGAGGCGGCGCTCGCCAAATATCAAGGCGGTGGCGTCAGGCCGCGCCTTCGCGTTTGCGGTCAGCGTGTCGCCAATCAGCACGGTCTATAAGCTTTGTCAGACGCGGTGGGCGTGAAAAACCTATTCACCTACCGTCAAGCGCCGATTGCGCAGCCGTCCGCCGCGATCAACACGCGTGCGCAAGACTTGCAATTCCCAATCGGTCGGCGGCGTGGTTTGCGGAATGTCGCCTTCGATCACCAGGTCAAACCCGGTGTTCTTCACCACATCGTCCACGCTGAAGCCCGGATGCACCGATACCAGGCGCATGTGATGTTCTTCCTCGGTGAAATCGCACACGCAAATGGGCGTCCAGCAGTAGGGCGGGCCATCGCGGCCATCGAGCAATTTGTGGCGGCTATCCCAACCATCTACCCAGCCGGCGCCGGAGCGATACGCGACCTTCTCGACAAAAATACGTTTGCTGTGATGTTCGGTGTAGTTGGAGGTCGCGCCTGATCCTTGCCATATGGTGCCAATGGTGCCGGGGCCGCGAACCTTGAGCTTGGGGTGCTCGCCAATGCCGATCATATTGGTGTTGCCATATTTATCAACCTGCAGGCCGCCCAGGCCCGAGATCGACGCCCAGTTGAGGCGGCCACCGGTGTACTTGCGCCCCTTAATTGCTCCATCGACGGTATCCATCATGTAGTTTTTGCATTCGGCGTGGTAATCGCAGCGCGGGTCCCAAGTGCCGATGGGCAGCGTATCGAACACCCCATTGATCGAGCCGGCCCCGCCGGTGGTGAGCCACAGATTGGGCGCGACCGTGAGTTGCGCAAGCCGCCCCGCCGCCAGCGGAATGATCGCATTGGCCCCGCCGCCGCCGCGGCGTTCTTCTTCGCCCGCCATGGCGCGCGCCATGATGATGGCCATCAATTCCGCCATCGAATAGCGGTCGGTACCGGGTGTAACTTGTTTGCCTGCCAAGATGTTCTCCGAGACTTATATCGATAACATGGTCTGCAACTCCACCATGCGCTTCATGCCGCCCACCAATTCCAGATATTCCCAATGATCCTTGGGGCCATAGACATATTTATCCAGATACTCCCGATGCCGGCCGTTGCGGCACATCTCCAAGTAAAGCTTTAAATGCGTTTCATCCAATGCATAGGAGCTCGATGAAAACGTCGGGTGCGCGCCAAAGGGCGCATGCACCACGTAATCCACCCAGGGGCCGGGCAGGGTGGTTTTGGTCGGGTCCTTGGCGATTTCATCGGTGCTGATAATGCGATCGGCCTGCACGATCACCATACCGGCCGCCTTGCATTTATCCGGCTCCTGGCGATTGCCGCCCCAACATTGCGCATTGCCGTAAATATCGGCGGCCTGCACGTGAATGATGGCGACATCGGTTTTCAGGGCCGGCACCGCGTACACCGTCTTGCCGCTGAAAGGGTCAACAACGGTTTTGAGTTCCTTATTTAACTGCGGGTGCACCGTGGCTTCGTAGAGATACTGCACCACATTAAACGGTCGCCCACCCGCCGCAGCTTGCGTGCCCAATTGTATGAAGGCCTCATCCGCCTCGACGATTTCCATCGATTGCTCCTCGGCCGCACGGCGAAAATTCGGCGCCATGCCCAGGTACTCGAAGCCCACATAGGAGAGGTACAACTTTTTTAACGCGCCGGCGGCAATCCACAAATCCGCCGCCATGGAGGTGGAGGTGGGTGGAATCAAGGTCATGTCCTTGGCGCCGGCACGCAGCGCGGCGCGAATCAGGCTCATCGCACCATCCAGCGAATGTGTGCCGGATATGCCGACCTTCGATTTAGTCGCGATGATCTTGCCGGCTTCTTCAAGCGAAATCAGTTTGCTGCGGCGCTCGGGGTTCTTGGGCAATTGCTGCTCCAAGGGGAGCATGTGTTTGTAGAGTTTGGTTGCCATCGTGACTGCCTTTTTATCGTTGCCGTGATGCGCACAGGGTGGCCGACGGATGTTTGTTCCGCTGCTGCTACTGAGCATTTTCCCATGTGGGGAAGGTTCGTGATTTTCGGCTGGCGAGTTTCACATCGACCCATCGTAAAAAGCACCACGACATCTCACTGAGTGATGCGCGCACAAACCGCGAAAATTTCTCTCGGATTATGATGAGTTACGCTTTTGGGAGAGACCTTTTGAGAACTGACAAACAGATGAATTCCCGAGTCACGCTTGTTTCGGTCAAATCGCTTTTGGTGAATTTTTCGATTTTCGCAATCTTGTCGATGTTTGTTTTGAACGTCTTACGCGCTAACGCCGCAGAGCCTTCCACTGTCGATGAACTGGTTCTGATGAACCGTATCCTCGCCTCCAAGGAAATGGCGGTACTCGGGCCCTATGGGCACGCCAGTATGCGTAGCCGCGCCAATCCAAATCGATTTTTCATCGCCGGCAATGTCGCGGCCGCGTTAGTCAGTGCCAAGGATATTGTCGAGGTCGATTTGGATGGTCAGTCTGCCTCTGGCAATCGCGCCGGACTTATCGACGAACGATTTATTCACAGCGAAATTTACAAGGCAAGGCCTGACGTGACGGCCATCGCCTTCGCCGCCACGCCGGAGTTGATCGCGTTTTCGGTGAGTGCCGTGCCGCTGCCCAGGGGCAGGAGTCATGTGCCGGTTTTCGATATTCGTAAAAGCGATGGAGGGAAAAGTGGCACGGTAAATTCGTCCACGCTGGGCCGCGCCCTCGCGCAGACTTTGGGCAAAGCAGATTCGGCGCTGCTATTCGGGCAAGGCGCCGTGGCGGTGGCGCGCTCGAGTCGCGATTTGATTCCGGTCGCGCTGTCACTACGCACCGGCGCCGAGCAGCGCTTGTTCGAATTGGGTCTGGGAGGAACGCTGTCCGCGCTCAACTTCACGCGCGACAAAGCCATCCCGGAAGCGGGCGGCGGAAACCTGGGGCCCAGCGGCAGCGTGGAGCGTATTGACCGCTTTGGCGCGTTCTTTAATTTTCTGGGCGCACGCGATATGGAGCGCCTGGCTTCGAGCACGCCATCACCGCATCCTCAATCGGACAAGGAACTAATTGCCGACCTGGTGATTGCCAACCGAATTTTGGTGACACCGGAAATGGGCGTGCTCACGCCCGATGGCCTGGCGCACGTCAGCGCAAGAAGCCGCGCCAACCCGAATCATTTTTTCATCGCGCGTGACTTGGCCCCTGGCATGGTTACCACGGCAGACATCATCGAAACCGATCTTGATACCCGCCCGGTCAATGGAGCGCGCGTGGCGCAGTATTCGGAGCGTTTCATCCACGCGGAAATCTATCGTGCCCGCCCCGAGGTGATGGCAATCCTGCATGCGCATACGCCTGAACTGAAAACTTTCGGTCAAAGCACCGTGAAACTACGACCGGTATATGCCCGCGCACGCTTCGTCGGCGCCGGATTCCCTGTCTACGATCTAACGCAATTCACCGGCGGTGCTCCATCGCCAGTCTCGTGCACGCATTGCATCAGCACACCAGAACTCGGCCGCGCCTTGGCGAAACAAATGGGCAACGCACCGGTTTCATTGCTTTTGGATCACGGCATCGCTATGGCTGACTCGTCATTGCGTGGACTTGTCGTCAACGCTTATAACCTGCGGGTGAATGCGCGTATTCAGCAAATGGCGGTGGCGATGGGGGGTGAGGTGGGGTACTTCGATGCGGCGCTACCCGTGGCTAACGCGCCCAGCAATCAAGCCGCTTTATTCCCCGAATGGGATTACTGGAAGACGTTGTTGCTGGGTGCGACTAACCTCAATGCCGTGCCTAAGCCGACGGTGGGATTACCGTTGAATATTCGCTAGGAGGATTGGTTTTCGCTACGTAGCGCTTTGCAATACCCGCTTTGCTTCTTTCGCCACGCCTTTCGGGTCATTGGAAATGAGATTCAGCAATAGGCATACCGCCGAATCAGGCTTGCGACGGCCCTGCTCCCAGTTTTTCAAGGTTGCCAACGGAATACCAAATACTCTGGAAAAATCTTCCTGGCTAAGACCCGTTTTTTCTCGAATCCCCTTTACATCCGTCTTTAGTGTCACGTTGGACCGCAATTCGGAATATCCCAAATTACCAACTTTTTTGGGTGGGGTAAGGCTCGAATCTTGTGTTTTGAGGCTCATGATTTTTCTGTCATCAGTGAAAACTAGAGTGTGAAACTTCCTAATCGGCGAGCATCGATCTCAAGCGGTTAAATAAATTCGAAGTGCTACTGGCGAAACCAAGGTCTCTCGCGGCATCCAAGAATTCGTCAAACGACTCCTCATCGAAGATGTGATTAATCCTTCCTTTGGGATCCATCTCCCGGATTCCCAGGAAAATAATACCTTTGAAGTTTTTAGGAAACGTGTAAAAAACTCCTATTTTCAAGATAGGAATTAAGCAACAAAAGAGGTAACCATCTTCATCAACTGGAATTCCTTGCAACTTATTCGCGACAAATACGTCCCGAATAATTTCGAATTGCGATTCGACGATTTCCAAGCGCGACATGTCTGCGTAAAAGCTTGCTTGCAATTGAATCGGAAATTTGTCGACAAATTCTTCCGTTCCTTTTTTGCGCATTCATCCTCTCCGCCTTTTCTAGGGATCTTTTCGCGCCATTGCATCTAGGATACTACGCCATTGACACCGGCGTCAATGACGTAGGCGCCAATGGCGCCTAGTTCACGAACCCGCTACGTAAGCTATTCAAGCTTCAAATTCAGCGGCTTGATCCGATTGCCAAAGGTCACCTTCTCCGCAGTGAGCATCTCCGGCACTTTCGATCCATGTATGCCGCCGGGTTCATGCCCTGCGCCTAGAATAAATTTGTCGCGGAATTCGGGCACCGTCATCACTTTGGCGGTGTCAGCGTGAATTTTGTCGACGATATCGCGTGATGTTCCCAGTGGCACCGCCCAGCCGAACCACGCCGCCGATTCGAATCCGGCAAGACCGGATTCGGCGAGCGTGGGCACATCGGGAAACAGGGGCGAGCGGGTGAGTCCGCCATAACCAATGGCGCGGATGCGATTCTGGCGAATGAGTGGGATGGCGGCGGTCATGCCGGCCAGGGCAAACTGTACTTCGTTGGTCATTATTGCTTGCAATAACGGCGCGCCGCCTTTGTAGGGCACGTGGGTGAAGCTCACGCCGGCCAGCGTCGCGAGGGCTTCGGTGTCGATGTGATTGATCGCGCCGATGCCAAAGCTGCCGTAGTTGAGCGCGCCGGGTTTCTGGCGCGCGAGAGCAAATACATCCAGAATATTTCGCGCCGTAATCGCGGTGCTGGTGACCAGGATATTTTTCGCGAACACCAGCACGATCACCGGGGTGAAGTCGCGCTCCAGGTCGTAGGGGAGTTTGGGGCGCAGAAAGAAATTGGTGAGGTAGGCGTTGTTATCCATTTGCAGGATGGAATGACCATCAGCACCGGAACTTTTCACCGATTCGGCGGCGGCGATGCCACCGGCGCCGGGCCGGTTTTCGACAATCACCGATTGGTTCCAGATGCGCCCCAAATCCTGCGCCAATCCGCGCGCCAGTTGATCCTGCAGGCCGCCGGGCGCCACGGCCACCACGATGCGCACCGGCTTAGCAGGATAGTTTTGCGCGTTGGATGAAGAATTCATCGACGTAGCGCAAAGCAAAGCGGCGGCAATCGCCGCAGCGATTTGTTTCGCTTTCGTTTTAACCGCCGATTTCGTTACAGCCTCTGATTTTGTTACCGCCATTTCCCTTCTGTTCATTTTCCTACTCCCCCTGCGATCAAATGAATAGTGCGCGGCTGACGCACGCAATCGACGTACATATGGGTAGTGCCATCCTTGCTCTTTTCTTTCACCAGCCCATGGATGTCGGTCTCGAATCCTGGGAAGCGGTCGTTGAAAGTACGCGCAAAACGCAGGTATTCGATGATGGTGCGGTTGAATCGTTCGCCGGGAATCAACAATGGGATGCCCGGTGGATAGGGCGTGAGCAACACACTGGTGACGCGCCCCTCCAGTTGATCGATTTCGACACGATCGATTTCGCGATGCGCCAAGCGTGCGAAGGCGTCCGACGGTTTCATCGCCGGCTGCATATCCGACAAATACATTTCGGTGGTGACGCGCGCCACGTCGTTGGCTTTATACATATCGTGGATCTGTTGGCACAGATCGCGCAGGCCAACGCGTTCGTAGAGGGTATGCGCGGCGGCAAACTCGGGCAGGATGCGCCACATCGGTTGGTTCTTGTCGTAATCGTCCTTGAACTGCTGCAAGGCGGTGACCAAGGTGTTCCATCGGCCTTTGGTGATGCCAATGGTGAACATGATGAAAAACGAATACAGGCCGGCCTTCTCGACGATAACGCCGTGTTCGGCCAGGTACTTGGTGACGATCGAAGCGGGGATGCCGTTGCGCGAAAACTTACCCGACACATCCAAGCCCGGCGTGACCACCGTTGCCTTGATCGGGTCGAGCATATTAAAGCCCATCGCCAATTCGCCAAAGCCGTGCCATTTGTCATTGGTCTTTAACATCCACTGCTCGCGCGAGCCAATGCCTTCGCCGGAGAGTTGGCCGGGGCCCCACACCTTGAACCACCAGTCCTTGCCCCACTCGTCATCCACCTTCCGCATGGCGCGGCGGAAGTCCAGCGCCTCCATGATCGATTCCTCCACCAAGGCAGTGCCACCGGGTGGTTCCATCATCGCTGCGGCCACATCGCACGAGGCGATGATGGCGTACTGCGGCGAGGTGGAGGTGTGCATGAGGTAGGCCTCATTGAACACATTGCGATCCAATTTCCTGGTTTGCGATTCCTGCACCAGGATTTGCGATGCCTGCGAAATACCGGCGAGCAACTTATGCGTGGAGTGGGTGGCGAAGATCAACGCGTCCTTGGAGCGCGGCCGGTCGCGGCCGATGGCGTGCATGTCTTTGTAAAAATCATGGAAGGTTGCGTGCGGCAGCCAGGCCTCGTCGAAATGCAGGGTGTCGATATACGAACCCAGTGTTTCTTTCAACATCTCAACGTTGTAGATGATGCCGTCGTAAGTGCTTTGCGTGATGGTGAGAATGCGCGGTTTTTTGTCTTTGACTTCGCGCGCGAACGGGTTGGCCTCGATCTTCGCCGCGATGCTCTCAGGGCGAAACTCATCCAAGGGAATCGGCCCGATGATCCCCAGGTGATTGCGCTTGGGCGTCAAGAAAACCGGGATCGCACCGGTCATGGTAATCGCATGCAGGATCGACTTATGGCAATTGCGATCCACCACCACGATGTCATCGGGCGCCACATTGGCATGCCACACCATCTTGTTGCTGGTGCTGGTGCCATTGGTAACAAAGAAACAATGATCGGCGTTGAAGATACGCGCCGCGTTGCGTTCCGAAGCAGCCACCGGGCCGGTGTGGTCAAGTAACTGGCCTAGCTCCTCCACCGCGTTACACACGTCGGCACGCAGCATGTTCTCGCCGAAGAACTGGTGAAACATCTGGCCGATAGGCGATTTTAAAAACGCCACGCCGCCCGAATGCCCTGGGCAATGCCAGGAATAGGAGCCATCCTGCGCGTAATGCACTAGCGCGCGAAAAAACGGCGGCGCCAATGAATCCAGATACGACTTTGCCTCGCGGATAATGTGACGCGCGAGAAACTCAGGCGTTTCTTCATACATATGAATGAAGCCATGCAGCTCGCGCAGAATGTCGTTGGGGATATGCCGCGAAGTGCGCGTCTCGCCATAGAGATAGATTGGGATTTCAGCGTTCTTGAAGCGAATTTCTTCGATGAAGGTGCGAAGATTCACCACGGCAGGATCGAGCTCTGGTCCCGGCGTGAACTCTTCATCGTCGAT
>JBJXEY010000232.1:0-3381 GCA_046153355.1 Burkholderiales bacterium | reverse complement strand
CAGCAAGCCGAAGTAAGTTTGCCTTCGACCATCTCGCAACCACGCGGGGTCCACGCAGGTAAAGTCTTCCAAATTAAAGACTGCCAATAAAGACTGCCAAAGTCAGTCTTGACGCCCGTTGAAGGCGCACCTAGACTGATCACTTCACCAACGCCCGCAAGGGAAGGAGCGCCTAATGGCCAAGATCCGTCATATCGCGATTTTTTCCGATGATCCTTCGAACCTCGCTAAGTATTATTCAGAGGTGTTCGAATTCAAGGTATCCGGTAAGAGTAACAACGGTGCGGTATGGATGACTGATGGCTATATGGACATTGCACTGTTGCCGCGTGCCACGGAGCTCGCGCCTGAGGGGCTGCACCACTTTGGCATTACCGTTGAACCGAGCGAAAAAGAAAAAGTCTACGCCCGCCTGAAAGAGCGCGACACCTGGTTGATGAAACCGCCACCCGGCCGCCCCTATGTCGAGGACGCCGCGAAAGATGCCGATGGCAATAAATTCGATATTTCCACCTGCCAGATTCAGGCGCGCGACGGCGAAGTGGCGTTGAAGGACCCTGAGCGAGTGAAAGAAACCGAGCCGGCCTGATCGCTGCGAGAACGCCATGCAAACCGTTGCCTCACCGACTGCTGCCGCGCCAACTATTCTCGCGCCCTATACCGGTCCCATTGAGGTCGGCATGGTGTTCGATTACGAACCGGGAAAGAAACACCGTTACGAGCGGATGACGATATACCGCAAAGAAGGCGCCAACATCTGGTGCCGCGGTAGGGCCGGCGAGACGTTTCACACCGAGCCGGAATTCCGCAATTTCGTGGTGTTCGTTGCCGCGAAACAGGAACCCAAACCGCGTGTGGTGCCGGGAAAACTGGAGAAGCGCTACGAAGGGCCTGTGGAGGCCGGCATGACGTTTGACTACGAACCCGGTAAAAAGCATCAGTACGAACGTCTGCGCATCACGGAGAAAAAGGGTCAACAACTCTGGGCGATAGGCCGCAGCGGGCAAACCTTTTATTTGGAATCCGAATTCCGCGATCACGTGGTGCCGGTAGCATCCTGATCTGCGCGGGATCGCCAGAATCCATCCGAGCCTTCATGCGCGGCGAGCGCGAAAACTGGCGGCGAATCGTCAAGGAATTGAATTTGCAGGCGCAGTAATGGTTTGTGGATTGGTTCTTATTCCTATATCACTACTGCGGCTCCAACCCCGCCGACTTTACCAGCTCCGCGATATTGGCGACATAGGCATTTAAAAACGGCGCGAACTCTTCGGGCGAATTGCCCACGGCCTGCACGTCGATTGCTTCAAGTTTTGCCACGATCTCCGGATCTTTAAACGCCTTTTGTACCTCGGCGGCGAAGCGATTGACGATGGGCTGCGGCAGTCCCAGCGGCCCGTAGAAGGCGAAGAACCCTAGCGACAACTTATAGCCGGGAAAGGCTTCGGTCACCGCTGGGATGTCGGGGGAGCGTTTGTAGCGCGAGTCGCCCATCACCGCGAGCGGCCGGACCGCGCCCGCGTCCATCGCCGCTTTCATGGTGGAGAGTGGGATCAAAGCAAGGCTCAAGCGCCCGGTCAGGAAATCGTTATTGCGAATGGCCTCGTTTTGCGAGCCATAGGGGATGTGCAGAAAATCCGCGCCGGTGTTACGCATGAATCCCAGCCACTGCAGGTGTAGCGAGGAGCCTATGCCGTTACTGGATACGGTGAGCTTGCCTGGATTGCGCTTGGCGTACTCCACCAGTTCGCGCGCCGAGGACACCGGCACTGAGTTATGCATGCCCAGGAGGTTGATCGAGCGCGTGGCCATGCTGATGGGGATGAAGTCCTTTTGCAGATCGACGGTGACGTTTTTTAGCAAGAACCTGCCGCCGATGATGAGGCTCGAACTGAATAAAATCGCGTAGCCATCCGGGCCGTTCCGCTGCACATCATTCACCGCGATCATGCCGCCTCCGCCGCCTTTTTGTTCCACCACCAGCGGCTGGCCCAGGGCAGCGCCGATTCGGGGCGCCGCCAGGCGCAAGGAAATATCGCCTGGACTGCCGGCGGCCGAGTTGCTGACAATGCGAATCGGCTTCGCAGGCCAGGTCTGGGCGATTGAAGTAAAGGTAACAAAGCCGAGAGCTAATCCAAGCGAAAGCCTCACGGTTGTGTTCTTGAAATCGTTTCCAAGTATTCCATTATTGGAATGTATTCCACGTATTGATCGGCGTTGCATTTAGATTCCTGTTGGAAAAGTTTTACTTTATTGGGTTTAATTTCACTCAACCTTGGCGCCGGAAATCCTCACCACCTCGGCTCGCACCGCGAGTTCGCGGCGAATCAGCGCGGAAAATTCGTCAGGCCCAAGCCCGCTGGGGTCGTAGGCGCGAGAGAGAATTTCCTTGTCGCGAAATTCCGGGTCGGAGAGGATTTTCGAAATATCGGCATGGATCTTATCGACGATGGGCCGCGCTGTACCGCTGGGCGCGGCGATGCCATACCACACGGCGATATCGACACCAGGAAACCCGAGTTCGGCGAAGGTGGGTACCTCTGGCATGAATGGCGAGCGTTTGGTGCCGCTATACGCGAGCGCGTTGACACGCTTTTGCGCAACCAAAGGTCGTGTGGTGAATATGCCAAACCAGGTAAGTTGTATTTCACCGCCCAGCAAAGCAGCCGTCATCTGCGGTATCCCTTTGTAAGGGACGTGAGCGATGTTGATTCCCGCTTTGGCATTGAGCAATTCCGAAACAATATGCATGTGGCTGCCGATGCCAATCGAACCGTAGGAAAGTTTGCCCGGCTCGGCTTTCGCCAGAGCGACTAATTCCTGCACGCTGTTGGCACGCAGCGAAGGGTGCGCGACCAGCGGCACGGCAAAGGTGAGTAGCTGCGTGATCGGTGCGAAATCTTTGATCGGGTCGTAGGGAAGCTTGGCGTACATATGAGGGTTGAGCGTGAAGCTGTGATCGAAGGCGAAGAGCAGGGTGAGACCATCGCCCGGCGCCTTGGCGACGATTTCGGTGGCGATGATGGTGTTGGCGCCGGGACGGTTTTCCACCACCACCGGCTGCCCCCACATCACCGTCAGCCGCTGCGCGAGCACCCGCGCCATAGGGTCGCTGCCGCCCCCCGGAGGCAAGCCGATCACCATGCGCACTGGTTTCGCGGGATAGGATTGTGCGAGGAGCGACGGGCTGAATAGGGCGAGCGCCAATGCGGCGGCGAATCGCATGGATGCAAAAGTTTTCATTTTTTCCCCTTGTCGATAAGCGCACCCCAGGTGCGCGAGAATAAACAACGCGATCTCGGTGCGCGCGATTAAACATCATTACACCCGATAACGGCATTTTTGTTTGGGCTTAATATCCGCGCTGCCAATTCTCTGAGG
>JBJXEY010000231.1:0-2827 GCA_046153355.1 Burkholderiales bacterium | reverse complement strand
ACGAAATATTTCCTCGGTGGGCAGATGTCGATTGACGTGGCCAAAGCCGAGGCGGCGGTGCGCGACAAAATTGCTATTCCTCTGGGGATGGATCTCTATGAAGCGGCCGCCGGCATTCGCGAAGTGGCCAATAACAAAATGGCGGATCTATTACGTCGTGTGACCACCTGGTCGGGGCACGATCCGCGTAACTTTGCCCTGTGCGCTTACGGCGGCGCGGGGCCTACGCATGCGCAACAGTTCGCTTCCATTGCCGGCATCAACACGGTGATCATTCCGACTACCGCTTCGGGCCACTCGGCATTCGGCGCGGTGACCGCTGATCGGCATCGTTCGTTTTCACTAGCGTATGGCCAGCACACGCCGCCGCGTTTCAAACGTGCATCCGACCACGTCGATATCGCCGCGCTCAATGATGGATTCGAGAAGCTGGATGCGCGTTGTCGTGAGGCGTTGGGTGAAAAGGTTCGTATTGAACGCCTGATGGGCATGTTGTTTCGCCAGCAGGTGCACGAGGTATTTGTTGAGGTGCCGAATAAAAAGCTTGATGCCGCGGATGTTGACGCCTTGGTTGAGCGTTTTCAGGAAAATTACGAAAAACTCTACGGTAAAGGCTCGGCCTTGCGCGGTTCGGGCGTGGAATTCACCACGCTGCGCACCGAAGCCGTGTCGCCGGTGACGCGGCCCGCGCAGGCGCAGCTCGTCGCGGCGACGGGAAAAGCCAAACCGGTGGGAACGCGCCGCGTTTATTTCTACAAAATTGGCTTTCGCGATACTGCGGTATTTCGTTCGGAAGATCTCGGACCGGGCATGCGCATCGACGGCCCGGCGATCGTCGAGCGGCCCGATACCACCGTGGTAATTGGCGTGAATCAAAACCTGGAAATAGAGCCGCACGGCAATATGATCATGAACCTTGCCTCGGCTGGAGGGCGGTGATATGGATCAAAGCAAAACACCGATGGATCAATTCAAAACACCTCGTGCCGGCGTCTACGAGTACACGCGGGCCACCGTCGATCCCGTAACCTTCGAGGTGGTGCGCCATCGGCTGGTGTCGATTTCCGAAGAGCAGGCCGCAACCTTATCCGCGATTTCCGGTTCGCCCCTGGTGAACGACGCCACCGATTTCAATACCGGCATTTTTCGCGCGCAAGGCGAAATCGTCACTATTGGCAAGACCGTTTTGTATCACGCCGCCTCGGTGGCGGAGATGATCAAGCACATCGTGGCCGATTGCGAGGAGGAGCCGGGCATTAATCCCGGCGATATGTTCTTGGTGAACCATCCGTATAAGGGTGCGCTGCATCCGCCGGATTTTGGCCTGGTGGCGCCGGTGTTCCATGAAGGCAAACGCATTGCCTGGATAGGCGTGTGCGCGCACCAGATCTCAGTCGGTGGCGTGCCCGGCCCGCAGGCGCGCGACGTGCGCGACGAAGGCATGTTGATCCCGCCCTTGAAAGCGGTGGAGGGTGGGGTATTCAGGCACGACGTGCTCGCCATGGTGCTCGGCATGTCGATGGCGCCCAACAATATGGCGCTGGATTTCCGCGGGTTCTTATCCTGCAATAACGTCGCCATCAAACGGCTGGAAGAAACCATCAACCAGTACGGCATCGACACGGTGCTTTCGGTGATGGATGGCAGTATTGATCTGTCGGAAAAGGTGGTGCGCGAGCGCTTGCGTGAACTCCCCGATGGCGTGTATCGCTCGCAGGCGTTTCTCGATCACGATGGCATCGAGAACAAGCTGTACCGCATCAGTTTGGAGATGACTAAAAGCGGCGATAGTCTGGTGCTCGATTTTTCCAACTCCTCCGATCAATCCCCCACCTTTCTCAATAGCACCGAGTCGGGTCTGCATGCCGGCATACGCGCTGGTATGTTGCCCATCATCTCCTACGATCTGCCCTGGAACGAGGGCGTGTTTAAACCGATGAAAGTGGTGGCGCGCGAGGGCTCGATCGTCTCGGCGCGTTATCCGGCGCCAGTGGGGCAGGGGCCGATCGGCGCCATGTGGTTGGTGGAGTCGGTGGTCACCGAAGCCTTCTCACGCATGATGGCCACGCATCCCAAATTCATCGCCGAGGCTTCGGCCATGCCCAATGGCGGGCCGGATACTTTTACCCTTATCGGTAAAAATCAATATGGCGAACCTAATCGCGGCGGCACTTTGGATCAGGCGCATGTGGGCGGCGGTGCTTACAACCATCGCGATGGCTTGAGCCCGCAGGGGCACCGGCACATTCCCGCGATTCGTCTGCAAAATATTGAGCGCGCGGAGAACAATTCGCCAATGATGTATCTGTTTCGCCGCTTTATTCCCGACACGCCGGGGCCGGGGCGACATCGCGGGGGGGTGAGTGTCGGGCACGGCTACATCTTGCATGACACCGAGAAAATGGGTTTCATTTTGTCGGGGCATTGTTATGAGTCGCCCGCGGGCCTGGGGATGTTTGGTGGATACCCTGGCGCGTGTAACACGCGGCGACTGCAGAAGAACACCAATGTGCGCGCGTTGATCAAGGCCGGGCGTCTGCCGCGAACCTCCGAGGAAATTCAGGGGGAGTTGCAAACCTACCCCGCAAAAATGAATCGGCCTGGCGAATTCACGCAGGCGGAGGTGCACGAAAACTCCCCCAGCGCCGGCGGTGGATGGGGCGATCCGATCGAGCGTGAGGTGCAGGCCGTAGCCGATGATGTGCGCTGGAACGCGGTATCGCTTGGCGCGGCAGGTGAGATATACGGCGTGGTACTCGATGCGAGCGGCGCGGTCGATGTTAAAGCCAGCGATGCACGTCGTGCCGCGATTCGCGCCGAACGTTTG
>JBJXEY010000226.1:0-42887 GCA_046153355.1 Burkholderiales bacterium | reverse complement strand
TGCGACAAATCTTGCTGTGTCGAGAGTATTTGCCAACGTATTTTTCCGAGGTACCAGTCGGGCAATCTTCCCGACGCTTTAGCGATTCCGTCCGATAACCAAACAAATCGGTCTTCGGCATCCGTTTCCCAGAACCAGTCTCCTGAGGCCATGGCCATATCGCGGAAACGGGATTCGCTCAGGTGCAACGCGGCGGTTCGTTGCGCGACATGTTTCTCGGCTTGTTCCATGCGCGCGGTCATGGCGTTGAACTCACGCGCTAAATCGCCGATTTCATCTCGTTGCGGAAGATTTAGCCGAAACGAATAATCACCCATTCCAATGCGCCGGGCGCCGGTCTCGACCTCACGCAAAGGCCGCAGTACATTGGATCGCACCGTGTGCCATAACTTCGCGACCATGGCGGCCAGAATCAGGATCATCAAGATTATGGAGACTTGCAGCGTACGCAACGCGCGGCCCGATTTTTCCTGGCTAAGGCTTTTTAACTCAAGCGTTGCATCCAGCATCTCCTGGGTATTGACAAATAAGGCCGTCGCCGTTCGTGCCCTTCGCGTCAGATCCAGTTTAGTGGAGGCGAGTTGGCTCAACTCATTTGCACTGGTTAGCCGCGTATAGGTTGACGCAGCAAGTTCGATATTTTTGCCAATTAAACCGACCGTCAATCGCTTATCGGGTGTATCGGCGGGATAGTTTTCGGCCAAATTTTGAATATCAACAATTCTCTGCCGCCATTGCGCTCGATAGCGGGCCTGATGTTCATCGAACATAGCAGTTTCCACGGCGATTTGACGCAAATCGGTTGCGCCGACGGCCAGCTGATCGGCCACCGCTAGCTCCTTGCCAGTCTGTTCGACCGCGAAGACCGCATAAACGGCAATGCCAAATCCCACCAGCATGGTCAAAACGGCAAAGGCAACCAAACCGTTAATGCGCGTGATGATTTTCAATTCCATGGCTAACGCCTGAGTTTCACGGCACTTGGAAGCACCGCTTCCAGATGTTGATATTTGATGGACTGAAGAAAATCAGGCATTGGCCTCGATTTGACCAAACCCTCCTCCAGGGCCCAGCGTGATTGATCCTCGAGGGTCAACAGCAAAGCTTGATCAAGCGACAAAACATATTCTTCGGGATTCCAAAGCTTGGTCATGATGGCTTGGTTTTCCTTGATCGCCTCCCCCACCAGGCGGCGCGTGACCAGTGGCTCGTCGCGAATCATTCGATTGGCCTGGGCTACGGCGCCGAGGAAACGCCGAACCTCATTGGGATTGGCTTCAACATAGGATGTCCTGCCCACCAGCAGGTAGCGAAAAGCATAGATATCCTCGCCATAGAATTTCCGAACGCTAGCGCCCATCTGCGCTTCCACTACGGCTAGAAACGGCTCAAACACCACCGCAGCATCGAGCTTGCCATCTTTAAAATTGCCAATGATCGCCTCGGGCTGCGAATACATCGTTCTAACGGCTTTCCCTGGAATGCCGCTGACACTTAGCATCGCGGCTAGAAAATAGGCGTGGTTCGTACCCTTGGTCACGCCTATGGATTTACCCTTCAGATCGGCCAACTGGTTGATGCCACGGTCATTGCGCGTCAATATCGCGACGGTGCGGCGGCCATGGTAGATACCGGCAAGAATCGAAATATCACGCCCTCCAAGCAGCGCAAGCATGACTGGCGTCTCTGCGGCCAAAGCCAATTCTGCTTTGCCATCAAGCAGCGATTGCAACGCGTCCCTTCCAAGCAGGAAGGGCTGGCTAACTACATCCAGGCCGGATTTTTTAAAAAGACCACGCGAAGACGCGATCAACACCGGGGCACTGTTGATACGTATTGGCAGCGCGATGGTCACCGCCGCGGCGGACATCTTGGAATATCCCGAGCTCAGCGCGGCAAGCAGAATCATGCAAACGTAAAGCGGCCACGGCGCTCGTTGCTGCGCAGGGTGTGTTGTCCACCAAAAGCGGATGTTCACGAACCGCATCTTTCGAAAAGTCATCTTTAGATTTTTGCGCCAACGGCGCCACATCGAATGTCGCGGATGATAAGGCGATGTTTTTCGCCGGAACGTTGCATTTTGGAAGAATTAACATTCTTAACAAAAATTTATCCGGGATTAACTTAAGCTTTCGTGGGAACTACGCATTTCGCAACGCGAACTACGTCTTCCGAAGCGTGGATTAGGCAATCCGCGCCAAACGAGCTTTGTGCACAAACCATCCAGCTCGTGGCTGCGAAACTTGTCGCCTATACCTAGAACGGCACCGCGATCAACTCAAACGCATCATCGCAATTGATCAGATCAACGCGCTTCCAGGCGATGCTGAATTTCCCGTCGCGACAACGCAGACGATGCGTGACGCGCGCGGCGAAGTTGCGTTGCACGCGCAGGCGGTAGTCGGCCATCATCAAGCTTGATCGCGTGGTGCATTCGTTTTTATCCGCGTCCACTTCGCTGATCACCACATTGCCGATTAGGTGACAAGTGCGATGCGGCGGTGTTTGCGAATGGATGCGCGGATGGCGCAGGCGTTCGATGCGCGTCTGCATGACTTTTTTGTCGTCGTAGAAAAGCGACGCCTCGGTCTCGGGGCTTGGCTGTCCGGGGCGTAGCGGCACCCAGTAGTAACCATCCTCATCGAAGAGATCGCGCCACGCCTCGAAACGACGCTCATCGAGCAAAGCGGCTTCGTGAATCAGGAATTCCTCGATCGCTGCGCGCTCGAACATTGATTTATCCATGTGCCCGGCGCTACGTGGCCGACGCCGCGTCGCTCATGAAATGCAGCCACGCGGCATGCTGCGCACGCTGCTGCGTCTCAACGGTACCTTTGTTGACCACGTCGCCGTGTTCGTCGGTCTTGTCGGTATCGGTGCCACGCGCGAACCACACCCAGTCCGACCCTTGGGTGGCAATGCCCTCTTGGCAACGGCGAAAGCATTCCAGATCGTCGGTTTGAATGAACGATGCGGCCGAGTGGGTGACATTCATGTGGCGCACAAATCCGGCGTTCATTGCCGCCGGCGCGCCTTTAAATTGCAGCGGGTAGACGTGGATCTCAGTGCGATCCACCGCCAACGGGATAATGACGCGCACGTGATAGTTCAACGCCTGCAGCGTCATGTTGGGATAAAACGCCGTGTTGTGGCGCCGGGGAGTGAGGATCTCTTCGGTGCGCGCCTTGCCATGGCGCGCCTCCAAAGCCGCGACGTATTGCGTGAATACCGCGTCGTCTGGTAGTCCTTCTGCAATCGGTTGGTGCCCGGCATAGCTGTGCCCGAACTGCGCGGCACCCCAGGCCACACGCTGCTCCCAACGATCAGCCGCCGCGCCTTTATCGCTGATGGCCGAAGCTGCTTCTTCGCCCGGCCGCCGGCCAAACTGCTTGCCGCTGCGGCTAATCGTCGATTCATGTGAGAACGGCACGTGGTACATGTCGATGACATTCTCCAACTGCAACTTCCAGTTGCCGCGAAACACGTATTTGTGCACGCCGCCGGAAAGATCAATCTCGCCATCGGGGGCGCGGTCAACGATTTCATCCAGACTCTCCCGCGCATGACCGAGAAAGGCTTCTAACGAAGGGCCTTCTTTGGCAAGGCTTGCGAACACGAAACCGCGATAGTTCGCCACGCGCGCCACCTCGCCCATATTCAAGGCCGGGTCGTGCAGATCGAAATCCGGGCCGTAGCCGCGGCGCATGCTCACCGCATCGAGCTCGCCGTTGGTTGCGAAAGTCCATCCGTGATACGGGCAGCGATAGAGTTTCACATTGCCGCGCTCTTCATTGCACACCGCCGCGCCGCGATGGCTGCAGCGGTTATAGAGCACATACACCTTGCCGTCGGTATGGCGCGAGAGCAGCACCGGCTCTGAGCCGATGCGCGAGGTAAGGTAATCGCCAGGCTTGGGCACCAGGCTATCGTGCCCCACATACACCCAGGCGCGGCCGAAGATGTTTTTCATCTCCAGCGCGAATATCGCTGGATCGGTGTAGAGCGAGCGATGCACGCGATCCGGTCTTACCAGGGCGCGCAATTCGGCAGGGTTGATGACGTTCATCGCAGCCTTTGTGAATCTACTACCAGCACCGGGTGTGCCCGACAAATTTAAAAGAATTTTTACAGAATATGTCCATTCAGCGCACCGTATTAGCCAATTTCGATCTAAATATTAGGCTAAGACTTGAGCTTAACGTCGCTATTCTGGTTTAAGATTGAGCGGCTTGACCACCTTGTCCCACATCGCCAGATCAACCTTCAACAAGGCCGCCAGATCCTCGGGCGAGCCGCCCACCGGATCCAAGTTGTCTTTCAGCGCACGCTCCTGAAAATCCGGGCGCTTGATGATGACCTGCGCATCGGTATTGATCTTGCGCACGATATCGCGTGGTGTTGCCGCAGGCGCGAAGAAGGCGAACCAAGCGAGCACTTGAAAACCCGGCAGCGTTTCCGCCACGGCGGGGACGTTGGATATCACCCGCGAACGGGTGCGGCTGGTGATGCCGAGGGCTTTCAGCTTACCGCTGCGTACCAGCTCGGGCGCGGCTTGGGGGCCGGCGAAAATCATCGCCACTTGGCCCGAGAGCACATCGGCCAGGCCTTGACCAAAGCCCTTGTAAGGTATGTGCGTCATGTCCATCTTCCCGCCAGCGGAGCGAATCATTTCCATCGCCAGGTGCTGCGAACCGCCCGAACCCGAGGAGGCATAAGGCCACTTGCCGGGCTGCGATTGCACCGTAGCGATCAGTTCCTTGATGTTGTTGCCAGGAAAGGACGGGTGCGCCATCAGGGTAAAGCCGCCCTGCACCACATTGATGATGGGCGCGAAATCCTTGACCGGATCGTAGGGCAGCGCAGCGCCAAACAGCGCGGGCGAAATGGCCATGGGCGCATCGGCGGCGAACAGCAGCGTATAACCATCGGGCGGCGCCTTGGCGACAAAATCCGTGCCCAGATTCCCCGAACTGCCAGTGCGATTTTCCACCACCACCGACTGATTCCACATTTTGGAGAGTTCCTGCGACATCACGCGTCCATACGTATCGGGCGTGCCGCCGGGCGTGAATTGCACGATGACGCGCACCGGCTTGGCGGGGTAGGACTGTGCCTGCGCGGAGCCCACGGTGAACATGGCGAGTGTCATGCCGAGCAAAATCGAATGCTTTTTCATAGGAGCCTCCAGTGCGGAAAAAAGACGCGAAAGTGTATGCGCGAAGTAGTCAGGAACGTAAGTATAGGACGCGAAGTATAGGACGGCGCGTTTTCCTCGCCAGTGGCATAGCGCCAACACTGACATTACGCCAGTCTACAAGGGCACCACTTCTTCGCCGTGGAATTCGCGCGCCGCACGCCGCACCTCGGGCATCACTTCCTCGGCAAAGCGATGCATGTTGCGCAGCGTCAACTCGGCGGGCAGCGTGCCAAATTGCAGCATCGCCAACAGATTGCCAAAGCCACATTCTTTAGCATACGAAATTAACGTTTCGCGCACCGTCTTCGCGCTGCCGCAAACAAACATGCCGGTATCCACCGCACGTTTGGCATCCACTTCGATGGTCTGATCGCCTTTGGACATGGCGATGGCTTTCATCGACTCGCGCGAGGAGTAACCCGGTGGCAAAAGCATCTCCAAGGGTTTCTTAAGGAATCGATTGCGAAACACCTCGAAATGCGGCCCGGCTTCGCGCAAAGCGGATTCATCGCTATCGCCGACATAGATCATGCAGGCCCAACCCAACTGGCGCGGCGTCGAGGTATAGCCGAAACCTTTGGCCACATCGCGATACATCTGCAAGTAGCGCCCCACCTGCTTGATCGGACTGAAAGTCTGCAAATAGGTGTATTTGTGTCTGGGGTCGGCGGCGAACTCGATGGTTTCGCGGCTGCCTTGCGAAGGAATCCATATCGGCGGATGCGGCTGCTGATAGGGGCGCGGCCACGGGTTCACGTATTGCACATGGTAGTGCTTGCCGTGAAATTCAAACGGGCCAGGCTCGGTCCAGGCGCGCACTATCAGGTCATGCGCCTCGTGGAAACGCTCATGCGAAAAAGTCGGGTTGACACCAAAGGTGTGGTACTCGGCGCCGATGCCGCGAACAAAACCCGTTATCAACCTTCCGCCACTGATGTTGTCGATCATGGCGTGTTCTTCGGCAACGGTGAGCGGGTGCGTTCGCAGCGGCAACGCACTACCGAGGATCGCGATCTTCACCTTCTTGGTTCGCTGCGTTAATGCCGACGCAGTAACGATGGGCGAAGGCATCATGCCGTAGGCGGTGGCGTGGTGTTCGTTCACGCACACGCCGTCGAAACCCAGCGTCTCGCCCAGCGCCAACTCATCCAAATAGCGCGTATAGAGGGCGTGGCCTTTCTTTGGGTCGTAAAAAGTATTGGGTAACGTCGTCCAGGTCGTTGGGAAAACCTTGGTTGCCTCCAAATCGAGGTCGGCGTAGGGCATGAGGTGAAACAGTAAAATATTCATTCGATTTTCATCCCAGAACGGCGCACCACATCGGCATACTTCGCCGTCTCGGCAACAACAAAGGCGCGAAACTCATCCGGCGTTGAGGCGACCGCTTCGTTGTAGAGCGCAGCCACCTGCTCGCGATACGTTGAGTCTTTAGCCGCGCGCGCCGCGGCCTCGGCAACACGCTCCAATGCCGCTCGGGGCGTCCCGGCGGGCGCGAATATACCGCCCCATACCGTTGACACTAATTGCGGCAAGCCAGCTTCGATGAAGGTCGGCACCTCCGGCAAGAGCGCGCTGCGCTGCCGGCTGGTTACAGCCAACGCACGCAACTTGCCGCTTTTCAAAAGTTGCATCACGCCGCCTCCGGTTTCGATCATGGCTTGCACCCGCCCGCTCAACAAATCGGGTACCGCCGCGCCGCCGCCTTTGTACGGTACATGCAGCAGATCGATGCCGCCTTGCGCTTTCAACATCTCGCCATTCAAATGCGACATGGAGCCGTTGCCTGCCGAGGCAAACGCGAATGCACCGGGCTTGGCTTTAGCCGCCGCGAGCAATTGCGACACCGAATTGATATCGAGCGACGTATGCACCAGCAATACATTGGGCCCGCTGAACGCAATGGAAATGGGGGCAAGATCTTTTTCCGGATCGTAGGGCAGCTTCGCGTAAATGGAGGGCGCGATGCTGTTCGCGCCGGTTACACCGTACAACAGCGTGTAACCATCCGCGGCGGCGCGCGCGACATAGGCGACACCCACGGTCCCCGCGGCGCCGGACATCGATTCCAATATCACTGGCTGCCCAAGACCGTCAGACAGCGCCTTCGACAACAAACGCGAAAGCGCCTCGGCGGTACCACCCGTGCCCAAGGGATTGATCAAACGCACCGGTTTCGATGGATAAGTTTGCGCCTCAATCACCGGCGCGGCGAGCAACAGAGCAATCAGCGACATCGCAAATTTGCGGCAAAACATAATCTCTCCCAAAAATTGCGCGGTGGTCAGATCCGGCAAGGACGCAAGTATAGGCTGGCGCGCCATCAGCATTGTTGGCGCAAGGCCCTTAGAATCGCGGCCTGCACCGAGCCGGGCATGTCGTCGCGGCGGGCAACAAAAGGAATACATCATGGCCAAAAAGCCACGCGTGGTCGCGCTGGAAGAACATTACTGGGACGCCGAAGTCGCCACCCATTTCGATGGCGCCGAATCGCGCTCGCCCAAACTGCGTGCGAAATTGGACGATCTGGGCGCTCTGCGCATCAAAGAAATGGACGAAGCGGGCATTGACGTGCAGGTGATCTCGCACGGCGCCCCCGCCATGCAGCGTATTGACGGCCCGACTGCCGTGCCACTGGCCAAACGTGCCAATGACCGCCTTGCCGAAGCCGTCAAACAACATCCGGATCGCTTTGCGGCTTTCGCCAACATTCCCATCAACGACCCCAAAGCTGCCGCCGATGAGCTGGAGCGCGCCTGCGACAAACTGGGTATGAAAGGCGCCATGGTGCATGGCCTAAATCAAGATGGCCTGTTCATCGATGACAAACGCTTCTGGCCGATCTTCGAGCGCGCCCGCAAACTGGATGTGCCCATCTACCTGCACCCCGCCGTGCCAAGCCCGGCGGTGGTCAACGCTTATTACAAGGACTACATCAAGGACTACCCCAACATCGCCACCTCCGGCTGGGGCTACACCGTGGAAACCGCCACGCAAACTATTCGTTTAATTCTTTCGGGTGTGTTCGATGCCTATCCCGGTTTGAAGATAATCACCGGCCACATGGGCGAATCGATTCCGTTTTCTCTGTGGCGCATCAACCAGTCGCTCAATCGTAGCGGCAATAAATCCAATAACTTCCGTGACACCTTCTGCGAACATTTTTGGATTACCACCAGCGGCAACTTCTCAACCCCTGCATTGATTTGTTCCATGATGGAAATGGGCGTGGATAGGATTCTCTTTTCGGTTGATTGGCCATTTGTCGACAACCCTCCGGGTACCGATTGGATGAAGCAGGTGCCGCTGGGTAAGGAAGATATGGCAAAGATCTATGGGGAGAATGCGGCGCGGTTGTTGAAGCTGTGAGGCGCTAATTGATCCGATTGAGTCCTCTGCAACTTTTTGTCCCCAATAGTTAGCTCGCGTTCACCGAGCGGCGATCCCCGCCGCTCGAGCCGCTAAGCGAAGTTTGGCGTCTCTGGTATAAAACTTGATTCCCAAGGAAATAGCGAGATCCAGGTAGCAGGCGTCGTATGGCTTGATACCATGACTTCGCGCCAATTCAACTAGTGGCGAAAGCTTCTTGATTGGCCCGTGTACCTCCAGGCCAAATCGCTCGACCTTGGAAATCGCGGCGTCGACTTGGTGCCTTGGCAATAGACCGCGCCTTTCCAATGCCTGCTGGACCGCGGCAAACTCGGGCTGCCACATCGCCGGTACATGAACTTGTTCTTTTCGCGCAAGCAACCACGCTTCGCGCGTAAGCGCATTGGCTTGGCTGGGCACGAACCAGGCGATGATCACGGAGTTATCCGCGACAAACGCCATATCAGCGGCGCGCTTCCTCGATCAACGCCCGGAGGTTGAAGCGGCGCTTAGTCTTGACGGTTTCCGCGAACGCCTCGATGTCATCCATGATGGCGTCACGCTCTACCTCGCGCTGGGACCTGGGACGTGGGGGCACAAGCCGCGCGACCACGCGTCCACGGCGAGTAATGACGGTTTCCTGCCCACATTCGGCGCGATCCACCAATTCCGAAAAACGCGCCTTGGCTTCGACCAGTTGAACTTTTTCCATTTCGACTCAAAATTGAATGGAGGAGCGAGAATGCTAGCACGAGGGCTCGAGGCCACCCTTCAACGCATCAGGGTTTTCGGCCGATAGTAAGGAACGCTTAGGTAGACGCCTCGATGCCTTGACCCCCACCGAGGCGGGCAGGCTGAGGCGCCTGATCACGGAGATGTATAGGTAAGCTGTACTCCAAAACTACCCACCTGCGCCGAGGCGGTCCGCCGCGGCAAGAAAATCCGCCACGGTGCGCCCGGCTTCATGACCAAAGCGCTTGGCGGTAATTTCAAGTTCCTGAATCCGGTAGACGCGAAAAACCCGGAATGCCGACTCCGTTACGCTCCAGCCGCCCAGTGTCCAGGTTCCCCCAATGTAGCGTAGGCAAAGAGGGTGCACCTCGGGCGAAATGATTGAACCATCACCCTGGGTGTATTGGTAGGTGACCACACGCTTGCCGGAGACCGCGGAGCGCAGATCTTGCAACGCGCGTTTTACTTCGGCCGACACACGAAAGTCCGGCACACTCAGACCAGGGTCATCAATCCAGCGCCGTAGCGATGCCGGCACTGCGGCATCCACCTTGGCGATCGCGGAGTCCGCCGCGGCATGCAGGCTTTCGTCCGCGCAGCTTTGCACCAGGCGCGCTCCGAATACCAGCGCTTGAATTTCCTCCGGCGTAAACATCATTGGGGGAAGCTGATATCCGGCGCTCAGTCGAAAACCCACCCCTGCCTCGCCGTGGATCGGTACGCCCGAGAGCGACAGGTCGCGAATGTCGCGATATACGGTGCGAAGCGACACGCCCAGGCGTTCCGCGAGCCGTTCGCCGGTGACGCTGCGCCTTCGGCCCAGCAAAACGATCAGTTGAAATAGACGATCGGCGCGACGCACTGGATTTCTCCAAACACTGCTGACACAACGCTGTCAGCAGCCACTGCGTAAGATGGGTTTCTCTCGTCAACCTTCATAGAGGAGTTTTTCATGTCAAGTGTCATCAACTGGTTTGACATTCCCGCCACCGATCTGGACCGCGCCGCTAAATTTTACGAAACCGTGCTCGCCATTTCGCTGATACGCGAGAACATGCTCGGCGCACGCATGGCGATCTTTCCGGCCAAGCCTGGCGAGGCAACCGGCGCCATCATAGCCCGCGATGGCGTCACCCCAGGGGTTACTGGCGCAACGGTCTACCTCAAGGCGGGTGCGGACCTCTCAGGCGCCTTGGGACGCGTGCCCGCCGCCGGAGGGCGGGTCCTGCATCCTAAGACTTTCATCAAGGAAGGTTGGGGCTATTTCGCCATCATCCTCGACAGCGAAGGCAATAGCATGGGGCTGCATTCGGTCAACTGACAGTCAAACCAATAAAGGGACTTTCATGAGCAACGCCATTCGTATACCACTGCTTGCAGCTTTCCTCGTCGTCACAGCCAGTCCGCGAATGGCATTGGCGCAGGTGGCGGCGCCCGAACCATATCCAGTCGCGCATGTCGAGATCCTTGGGAGCGATGCGCCGCGTCTACAGCGCTTCTACGCCGATTTATTCGACTGGAAGATTACGCTCAATCCAGTGGGTTACGGATATATCCCGGTCGCGCCCGCACTGCCCGTTACGCTCACGGGAGGTGTAGGGCCAAGCCCGCAACGTCAGCCTTTGGTCATCTTCTATATCAAGGTGTCGGATCCAGCAGCGACACTGAAGCGAGCCGAGGCACTTGGCGGGCGCGTCGTAATGCCTCCCGTCGAAGTGCCCGGCGGCATTGTATTTGCGCGCTTTGCCGATCCCGAAGGCAATGTGATCGGAATCGTCAAACGGCAAAACTAGGCGGCCTCAAAAATTAATTGTCTCAGCGTGCTGGCGGGTGCGCTGACGATAATCAATCCTTGCGTGCTGCCGGTGCTTCCCATCATTCTTCTGGGCGTGTTGTTGATCGCCATCGCTGTGTTGACGCTTTCCGGTGTCGACAAACGCATCGAAGCACTGCTGCTCGATGTTATGCCCGAATGGCTGGTGAATCTGACCACGCTCTTTTGATACCGGCTACGCTGCATTATTTGCTACGCTTTCTCAAAAGCTACCCAGCGGCGCGAATTTTTTCTTAAATCCAAACTGGCGAATATCAGATGCGCCGACTATCCCCTGAGAACTTAAGAAGCAGCCGCTGGTTCGCCACCGATGATCTGCGCGGCTTCGGCCATCGCTCCCGCGGCCTGCAACTGGGTCTGACACATGCCGATATGCAGGGCAAACCGGTTATCGCCATCGTCAATACCTGGAGTGAAATCGGTCACTGCCACGCGCACCTTCGCGAACGCGCCGAGGATGTGAAGCGCGGCGTGTGGCAAGCCGGTGGTGTGCCGATCGAGATGCCGGCGATGTCGCTTGCCGAGGTGTTCCAAAAACCCAGCACCATGATGTATCGCAATCTCCTGGCGATGGAGACCGAAGAGTTACTTCGCTCCTACCCCGTGGATGGTTGCGTGCTCATGGGCGGTTGCGACAAGACCACGCCGGGCCTGCTGATGGGTGCGATCAGCATGAATCTGCCGGCGATGTATGTGCCTGCAGGGCCGATGCTCTCCGGTCATTGGCAAGGCAAGACCCTGGGTTCAGGGTCGGATGCGTGGAAATATTGGGATGAACTGCGCGCCGGCAACATAAGCAAGCGCGATTGGTCCGAGATAGAAGAAGGCATCGCGCGCTCACCCGGTACCTGTATGACCATGGGCACGGCATCCACCATGACGAGTCTGGCCGAAGTGCTGGGATTTAGTCTGCCCAATGCGTCCTCGATTCCTGCGCCTGATTCCAATCACCGCCGCATGGCGGCGTTGTCCGGCCAACGTATCGTCGAACTCGTCTGGGAGGACCTAAAACCTCGCGACATACTCACTGCGCAATCTTTTGACAATGCCATCAAGGTGCTCATGGCTCTGGGTGGCTCCACCAACGCGTTGATCCACGTGATTGCGCTTGCCGGCCGCGCCGGTATTCATATTGAGTTGGAGCGCTTCGAGGAACTGGGCCGGGTTACTCCCGTGTTGGTTGACATGCGGCCCGCCGGTCGTTATCTGATGGAAGACTTTTACTACGCTGGGGGCCTCTCTGGTCTGCTCGAAGGCATGCGGGCGCTACTGGCCATGGATGCCATGACCTGCACCGGGCGCACGCTCGGTGAGAACGTCGCCGACG
Organism: Burkholderiales bacterium; assembly: GCA_046153355.1. GTDB lineage: Bacteria > Pseudomonadota > Gammaproteobacteria > Burkholderiales > SG8-39 > 2-02-FULL-62-17. Next base: position 30,431 of record JBJXEY010000226.1, on the reverse strand, counting down.
CGAAAATCCACAACAGCGATGTAATTCGCACGCCCACCGACCCAATCGAACCAGAAGGTGGCCTGGTCGTGCTAAGAGGGAACCTAGCCCCCGATGGCGCGGTGATCAAAGCGAACGCGGCCTCACCGCGCTTACTCAAACATACTGGCCGCGCCATCGTTTTTGATGACTACAACGATATGGCCGCACGCATCGACGATGCCGCGCTCGAAGTGGACGCAGACTCGGTACTGATTCTGCGCAATGCAGGCCCCCAGGGTGGCCCCGGCATGCCCGAATGGGGCATGCTGCCGATCCCCAAAAAGCTTCTCAAAGAAGGCGTGCGCGATATGGTGAGAATTTCGGATGCGCGCATGAGTGGCACCAGTTACGGCACTTGCATCCTACATGTAGCGCCGGAGTCGTTTGTCGGTGGCCCGCTGGCATTGGTCAAATCGGGAGATTTGATTACCTTGGATGTCGCCGCGCGCAGGCTCGACGTAGAAGTTGACAACGAGGAACTTGCGCGCCGCAAAGCCGCGTGGAGGGCGCCTCAAGCGAAATACCCACGCGGTTACGGCGTGATCTTTTCGCAGCATGTCACCCAGGCCAACCTGGGATGTGACTTCCGTTTTCTGGAAGGCACCGCACCTATCGACGAGCCGGAAATACATTGACACGCCGATACTGCGTGCTGTATCGAGGAATTGCCTTGGATTGCGTCGCGCGATAGCGTCGTTTTTGCGCGCCCGCTTCCAGTAGAAAAACTCACCATCGTTGCGCAACCGTTTCATTCCCATGCTGTTTAGTTCGCATTCCTTTTTGTTTCTCTTTTTGCCGGCGATGCTTGGGGGGTTTTTTCTCGCCGGGCGGGTGGGCATTCGTAGCGCTGTCGCGGTGCTGTGGTTGGGCTCGATGGTGTTTTACGCTTGGTGGAATCCCTATCACGCGCCGCTATTGTTGGCCTCGATACTGTGGAATTACGCCATCGGCGTACGTCTATCTCAATGGCGCGAACCGTTGCAGGCCACACGCAAGCGCACGTTGTTTGTCATCGGCATCGGGCTGAATCTAGCCGTGCTCGCCTACTTCAAATACGCCGCCTTCCTTATTGGCGGCATCTTTTCCCTTGGCGATGTGGTTATCGCATCGGGCACCGCCGGCCTGCCGTTGGGCATTTCTTTTTTCACTTTTACCCAAATCGCTTTTCTTGCCGACATCTACGCGGGTAAAGCCGAGGAGCCCAACTTGCCGCGCTATGGCCTGTTCGTGAGTTTTTTCCCGCACTTGATCGCCGGGCCGCTCTTGCACCATCGGGAAATGATGCCGCAGTTCGCCGCGCCCGACATCTACCGTCCCGACGCCCTACGCGTTGCCGCGGGCCTGACCTTATTTATCCTTGGCTTAGCGAAAAAATTGCTTTGTGCCGATGGCGTGGCACCCAGCGCCGACGCCTTGTTCGCACAGGCCGCCGCAGGTAACGCGCTGGGATTCGGCGAGGCGTGGTTAGGTGTGCTCGCCTACGCGATGCAGTTGTATTTCGATTTCTCGGGTTATTCCGATATGGCAATCGGGCTGGCTTGGATGTTCGGCATTCGCCTGCCGGTTAATTTCGAGTCTCCGTATCAAGCCACCAGCATCGTGGATTTCTGGCGGCGTTGGCACATCACCCTGTCACGTTTCTTGCGTGATTACCTCTACATCCCGCTGGGCGGCAACCGGCGCGGGCCCGCGCGGCGCCACATTAACTTGCTTGCCACCATGGCCCTGGGCGGTCTGTGGCATGGCGCAGGCTGGACCTTTATCGCCTGGGGTGTGCTGCACGGCCTGCTGCTAGTCATTCAGCATGTATGGGTAGCTATTAGAACCCGCCGCATGCTGCCGCCGATGCCGGTTTTCCTCGGCTGGTCACTCACCTTTATCGCGGTGCTCATCGGTTGGGTGTTGTTTCGCGCCGATTCGATGGCCACGGCGTTGAGTCTGCTCGCGAGCATGGCGGGATTAAACGGCTGGGACACGCGGGCGGATCGGCTGCCTGCCATAGCATCCAACTGGCTGACGCCAGCCCTCGTTATGATCGCCGTTTTCGCTCCCAACACGCGCCAAATCATGGGCAGACATTTTCCGGGTTTCCACGTCTATCCGGTCGAAACAACCACGGATTCAATCCTGCAATGGCGGCCCACGCCACGCTTCGCTTGCCTCGCAGCGCTCCTATTAGCGGTATGTATTTGCCGATTCAACGATGCGTCAAGCTTCCTCTACTTCCAATTCTGAATCGTTGCGCTATCTGGCGCTGCTCGTCAGCGTAGCAGCGTTGATGACGCTACTCATCGCCACGATCGCAGGCGCGGGGCTGTTATTTGGCGCGATCGCGTTTCCGGTCCATGAACTTTTGCAGTACCAACGGGAAAAAATCGATGCAACGACCCGCGTCGATACCGCATTTTTCGGCGACAGTACTTTGGGCAATGCCATTGACTCGCGCACATGGAATGCCAGCGGCGACAAGCCCACGCTCAACCTGGCGCTGGCGGGCACCTTTGGTTATGCGGGGTCCCTCAACCTTAGCCGCCGCCTGCTGGAACATGCAATGCCGCGTAGAAACGTCTATATGCACGCTCTGGATATGATGACGCGCGAACCCGCTTATCTTGGATATCTGCATTCGGCGGACCGTCTTTTTCCGTTGGATGAAGTGCCCATCGAGGTGATCGTCGGCGCCTATCTGAATTTAGATAACGCGCAAGCCACGCTGCGCTATCTCCTTCGCGGCCGCGATGCGCGCGCGTCGCTTGGCTGGAGCACCGATTACCCGCCGCAGCGTGCCCTGTCCCTCAATCGCTCCCCCGCCTATCGCGAACGGCATGTCGCACTGGCATTGCGGACCGAGCAGATCAATCCGCGCAAACTGCTTTATCTGCGCCGTATCGCCGCGCTATGCGCGGAGCAAAAATTCGATTGCGTCTACGTGCATGGCCCGGTGATTGAATCGTATTGTCGCAATTCCGGCCCCTATATCGAGCGGGTGGGGCAGATGATTCGCGACACCGGTTTGCGGGTAATCGATGGCACACCCTTGTGTGTTCCGTTGGAGGAAATCGGTGACAGCGACGACCATGTCGCACCGGCATTTAAAGGGCTATATAGCGGCTGCTATCGCGAATTGATCGAGGGCGCGCCGCAAAGCACCGCCTGCCAGGAGCGGCAATACCGCGGTAACGCGGCGAACAATAGGCCCTCCGAAGCACATGGCCGGTAGGGTAACTTTGCTTTGTATGGTGCGTTCGGGGCCTGGATTGAGTTTGCCGATGAGTTCCATGTGGCTGCGATCGGGTGTACGGTGGCCGCGGCTTCGGCGGCATTTAACTGGGCCACTTCGTCGAACATGAACCATTGCGGGGCATGGCCAAGCTCTTGCAATGCCTCATACCGCGAACTTAGCGCCACAGCGCAAGCGACGACAATTTAACCGCGCGGTTCAGCCTGGCGCGCGGGCCACGCGACAAATTGCGATCATCTGGACCGTTGCGATACCACCTTTAGCGCTGCCACGATTAGCAAACCAGTTTGTCTCCTAGCGTCAATATCCCGCCGGCAAGCGCTTCGGCGCGCAGTCCGCCCCGGCCGTCGAAGGCTTTCTCGAACCCGGTGCGACCAAGCAAACGAGTCGGACGTTGGCATGGATCGGCGAGTTCAAGCCCGCGAAACCGTGCCCCACCCAAGGTAAATTCGCGTCCAACCAACGCGTTCAAGGCCGCCGCCGAGATCTGATCGATCAACAGATTGCGCCGTGTTAGCAGGGCGGTCATGGGCGGCTCGCCTTGCTCCGCAAACCACGCGTTGGCAATGGCGATGCTCTCCTCGGTAATCAGGGTCGCATGTCGCACCTTGATAGGTTCGATCTTGGAATAGGCGCCCACGCCAAGCGCGTAGCGATCACCCTCCAAGCCCACACCCTGATGCACGGTGACGCTTTGCAAAGAGTTCATTTCAGCGCCGGCCTGTGCGCAGATAAAAATTCCAGCGAGGATTGGCATGGCGATCAATCCAGCTTAAGACCGGTATCCGCCGCGATACGCGCATAGACGGGTGTTTCTCGTTTGAGCGTTTCGGCAAGCGTTGCCGGCGTGCCCGGTAGAGTCTCGATGGTAAGTTTGCCAAGACGCTCGGTCACTGCCGCCGAGCGTAGCGCGGCATTGAGTTGTTCATTGATGTAGCTAACCAGTGGCGCGGGCATTTTCGCCGGGCCAAAATAGCCGAACCACAGCCCCATGTGCACTTCGCGAAAACCCGCCTCAACAAAGGTGGGTGTATTGGGCAACGACGCCAAGCGTTTTTCGCCCGTCCAGGCAAGCGGCGCGAGCTTGCCGGCCTGAATATGCGGCAATGCCGTCGATACACCCATGATGTTCACGGCGATTTGCCCCGAGAGCGTATCAGTGGTGCCCTGCGATGCATCTTTGTAAGCAACGTGATTGAGCGGTATGCCCGCCACCCGTTTGAATAGTTCCACGGTGAGATGCGCCGCCGAACCCAACAACGGCGAGGTGTAGTCCAGGCCCTTGGGCGCTTTCTTGGCGGCGGCGACAAGTTCCTGAATGGAGTTAATGCCGGAGGCTCTAGATGCCACCAACAGGTTATCGGCGCGCGCCGCAAGGCCAATGGGAGTGAAATCTTCTTGAACCTTGTAGGGCACGGTACCGCTGTAGAGCGCCGGGGTGATGATGAAATTGTTAGCGGTGAATAGCAGCGAGTAGCCATCTGGCGCGCTCTTCGCAACGTTATCGGAACCGATGATCCCGCCGGCACCCGGCCGATTTTCAATCACCCACGGCTGGCCGGTACGTTTTGCCAATTCCTCGGTGACGATACGGCCTACCGGATCGGTCAGACTGCCGGGTGCTGCGGGTAAGACGACACGTACCGCCTTGTTCGGATAACCGCCGGGGCCCTGCTGAGCGATGGCAAGTGTCGCAAAAACGGCGAACGCGAGCCCAGTCAATTTGCGTGCGAGGGGATGGAAACATTGTTGGCGTACACGGGTGGCGCGCATGCTGACCTCCTTTGGATGGGTCCGATTGAAAGATTTCGCGCACCTAGTCTATGGATTGCACCGCGTGGCCGATAGCGCATAAAACGAACTGGGGTGATGCAAAAAACGCAGTGCCGCCACTATTCCTCGGTTTGGCGTGTTTCGATGGCCTCGGCGGCAAGGCGTGTGAAGGCATCCAACGCGGGCGTTGGGGAACGTCCGGCGCGCACGTACACACCCAGGCCTGAGTAGATCGCGGGCTTTAGTGGCAGATGCCGCAATAGCCCCGCGCGCAATTCGCGCTCAATGCCAAAGCGATTGGTAAAGGCAACTGCCGCGCCGCGCGCGGCAAATTCTTTCATCAACTCAAATGAGCCGGTTTCGAGTACCACGTTCAAGGGACGTTTGAGATTCGCCATCGCGGTCTTCAATTCCCAATGTATCGACAATTCTTCACTGGGCAGTACTAAGGGATGTCGCGCGCAGTCTGCCAAGCTCACATTTGTCAGCCTTGCCAAAGGGTGGCTCTTCTTGACGACCGCACCCAAAGCGAAGCGCGACAGTGCTAGCTGTCGCAACGCCTCATTGCGTTGCAAAACAAACCCCAGCGCGACATCCGCGTCGCCCAGGGCGACCAGACGAGCCGCTTGCGCCGAACCACAAACTTGCACACGCAGCGTCACCGCCGGATAACGAGAGTGCATGGTTTGCAAAAGTTCCGGCAGGAACGACGCTGTCAACGACTCCACCGCCACCACGTCCACCGATCCACGACGCAGACCACGCAATGCGTCCAGCTCTGAAACCATCCGCTGCCCATCTTGCAACACGGTGGTGACATGCCGTGCGAGGATTTCCCCTGCGGGCGTCAAGCGCATACCCGAGGGCATGCGCTCGAAAAGCGGCGAACCGATATCCTCTTCTAACTGCAGCAGTTGCCGATTCACCGCCGAAGAGGAGACATGCAGATGACGCGCCGCCTCGCGGATCGAGCCGCGCCGGCGGATCATGTCAAAGTACCGCAGGCCGCGCGAATGTAGATTCAATGGTAGACGGGGGAACTGATGGTACGGGGTCGAGGTTATTGGCGATCGACGCTGCGCAAGCGACGCGTTTCATTCATATCCACCGAATAATCGGCGCGCAGTGCGACGCCATAATGCGTTCGCGCCGCCTCCATCGACACCATGTCTTCGATCACATCCCAACGCACCCGCTCGGGGTCGCGCTCATAGGGATTGCCCCAGCCACCGCCGCTGCCCGCGTGTATCGACACCTGGGTATCGGCGGGCACTAGATGGCGCGAAAGGTTGACATCAATGTACTCGGTGTCAGACGGAGTTTTCATCAGTTTGACGCCGGTTTCCCCGGCCGCGCCGCCACGCAACCCCCACGGCGGACATTTCTGCCGCTTGGGTCGATTGAGATTCCAACGACCTTCGATCAAATTTCTCACATGGAGGGTAGAACCCAGTCCACCGCGGAATTGACCGGGTCCTCCGGAGTCGCGCCGCATCTGGAGCGAATCGAGCAAGATGGGGGCTTTCATTTCCATCTCCTCTATCGATGAATTGCGTACGTCGCCCTGACACACTGTGCATGAAGCCGACTCACCATCCTCGAAGGGCCTGCCGCCCCAACCGCCACCGCCCGAGCAACGCACCACGAAGCGCCGTTTATTGGCGGGGTTCATGCCGAAGAACAATCCCATATTGCCCATCAAACCGAAATGCGCTGCAGGGACGCGTTCGGGGATGGCATCGGCCAACGCCTTCAAGATGGTATCCACCACCATCGGCAGCACCGTGCTCCAGGAAGACATGGGCGCTGGGTGGCGCGCCATCATCACATTGCCCTCGGGGATGATGCATTTCAACGCCCTGAACGAACCTTCATTGGCGTTATCCAGCGGGGCGGTGAGCGCTTTATAGGCAATGTACGCCGCCGCATAAGTGCGCGAATTGATACCGGCCTTGCGTTCGCCCGCGCAGCCGGAGAGATCGATTTCCATGCTGCCAGAATCGATCGTGACTTTGGCGTGAAAGCGCACGCGCTCGTCGCGTTGGATGCCATCGTCATCCAGCCACGATTCAGCCTCATACACGCCATTGGGAAACGCTGCGATCACATTGCGACACTTCTGTTCGGTCTCATCGAAGATTTTCTCGATACAGGCAAGTGCGGTGTCGCGCCCGTATTTGTTAAATAACTCGTCCATGCGCCGCAACGCCAGGCGACACGCGGCCATTTGCGAATTCATGTCACCCAGAGACGAATCAGGGTGGCGGATGTTGTCGCGGATCACGCGATACAAAGTATCGTCGCGCTCGCCTTCGCTGTAGATCTTAAATTGATCAAGTTGCAGGCCCTCCAACCACGGGTCGGTCACCGACGGCCCCGCGCCAAAACCGGTGCTGGTACCACCTACATCGATCCAATGCGCGCGCACGATGGCGAACATCAACAATTCGCCCTGGAAAAAGTAGGGCATGTAAATCACCACATTGTTGAGGTGCTGCCCCGCTACCGCCTGATGGTTGGTGATGATCACATCGCCGGGTTTGAAACCCTCCCTGCCGTAGCGCTTCATACCATCGACCACCAACACACCCAGGTCGGCGATGAAGTGCGACACGCCACCGACATTTTGACTAACTAACCTTCCGCTGGGGTCAACCAGGGCAGTACAAAAATCACGCACCTCGTAGATGATCATATTGTAGGAAGTGCGTTGCAGATCAACCGCCATTTCATTGGAGATCGCAGGCAGCGCGGAACGAATCACTTCCAGAGTCACTGGGTCGAGATTGGCGTCTTTAACTTTTGCGTCCATGGGAGCCTCGAGAGATGGCGGGCGTTATCGATTCGCGCCGCAACAATGTTGATCGCGGCGAGTTTAGCGGTTATCGATTGCGGCGGTAAGAACTCGCCGAGGGGTCGGTGTGGTATGAAATCGCCGACGGGTCGGTGTGGTATGGAATCGCCGACGGGTCGGCTTAGCGACTGGTTTGAGCGCTCTGCGTCCTGCCGCCAACTTGTTTTTCCCAGACGGTGATGCCGGGAAACCCGGTCTCCAGTTTCTGCATTTCTTCGGCGACAACGTAACTCAGAGCACGGTCAGCGTCGAGACGACAGGTCTCAAGCTTGGCAAGGTAAATTTTTCGATCCTTCTCGAAAGCAACCTTCGCCTCGCTTGGCGTGCTATAGGCATTTTTCTCGTCGATGAATTCTTTCACCGTGACGATTTTTTCTCGGAGTCTATTGCTTATCGCTTCGCGGGCCGGATCGCCGCTTGAATCATTGGCAACGGTAGTCCGGTAGTTATCCAGCTCTTTTTGCGGCGGCGGCGTCATCCGATAACCGATGGTCGATGGGACCTTGGATTTACTGGCTGTTTTGTTTTCGCGAAAGGTGAAAAAGATTTCACCGACGTTTGCAATGTGTGTCTTGAGAAAAAATTCTTTCTCCTCCGCGTTGTCGGTACGAGGCACCCCCAAGGGCAAGAAAAACGCGCTGCGATCGGTGTAGACAAAAAGTCCTTTGCTGCCCGAACGCTCGCTAGGCACCACGGCGAAGCGCTCGTTGATGGCCACGCCCATGGCGCGCGCGCAGGCCATGTATCCCGATATGGAAGGTGATTGGGCATGGACGAGCGTCGAGCCGAAAAGCAGCAACATGATCAAGCGAAGACAATGAAACATTGGGACCCTTGTTTTGATAGCGGGTACTTGTGCGACATTATGCTCAAATTATTGCTTGATGATATTTAACATTAGATATAATTTTTAACTGATTGTTTTACATAATATTTTTATATTAAAAGGCAATTGATGAACCAAATAATCCTGTCACCCGCGAAACAAGCGCTGGGCTTCGCGGGCTGGTTGGCTTTGTGCTTCGCAACCAGTGCCCTCGGCGCCATTGCCTCCACCAGCGCTGGTGCGTTTTATGCCGAGATGGCGCGCCCGGCTTGGGCTCCACCGGGTTGGGTGTTTGGCCCAGTCTGGTCGGTGCTATTTCTCACCATGGCCATCGCCGTCTGGCTGGTGTGGCGTGTACCGCACCACCAGCAGTCGAAGGCGGTTGCGCTACGTTTGTTCGTGATTCAGCTCGCCGCCAATGCGCTTTGGAGTTGGCTGTTTTTTGCTTGGCACTTGGGTGGTGCGGCATTCGCCGAGGTGTTGCTCCTCTGGATTCTTATTGCCTGCACCATCGGCGCGTTCTGGCGTGTCAACGCAGCCGCCGGGCTACTGATGGTGCCCTACCTGCTGTGGGTCACCTTCGCCAGTGCGCTAAATTGGGTACTGTGGCAGGCCAATCCCGGGCTGCTGGGGTGAAAATGTTTTACCCTGATTTGGGTGCGCGTTGTAGAAATTAGAAATAAAACAAACTGTTGTGGCGGTCTTGATGGGTTGCGGCGCGATAGGCGCCATGGCACAGGGTTATCCCGCCAAACCGATCACCAATATTTGCGGCCAGCCTGTAGGCAGCGGCCCAGACATCATGAGCCGCATGTTTGCCGAGACCATGAGTACCAGTCTGGGTCAACGTGTGCTGGTGAATAATCGCACCGGGTCGCGCGAGGAAATCTTGAAATTGGCGATGAGTGATTACGACCGGCTCGGGCGCGCGGTTCGCAGACTGAACATCAAGGCAGAATAATCCCGAGCGCGGCGGTGCTTCAGAAATATTACAACAAGAAATTGAATTAACCGGTTTGGGCGCGAAGGTTAAGGTAGTTGCTTTTTTAATTAATACAATTTATTTCAAAATCCGTTGCCGCGCCCGACTTCATACCGGCAAATAAATCGTGCCGTGGATAACATCGTTGCGCAACACCGCGACGCAGCGCCGAATCTTGGTTGCCTCACCCTCGCCCGCGAGCAGCAGATGGTAGCGGCCCGAACACAAAATTTGATTGCGCCGAATCACCGCGAAATTCGCGAACGCGTCCAGCGCGCCGTTTTTTTCACTGGCGATCACCGCGCTCAATAAATGCGTGGTGAGGTCGCGCTCGACGTTTTGCCCGACTTCGATACGCCCCGCCAGCCGCTTCTTGTCCTCGCCAATGGCAAGCATATTGTTATCCGCCACAAAATCCTTGTGCAGGAGCATCGCGTACCAGGCATCCTCGGTGAACAGGTCCAACCACGCATCGAACTGCCGCTCATCGAGAAACGTGACGTAACGATCGAGCAATGCCAGCGCACGCGTCTTGGAGTCAGTCATGCCATCCATCAAATTTTCCAATCGACACCTATTAAACCGGCTCATCCATCATGTAGTGCCGCCAGCCGTTCCACACCGCGCGAACCGCTTGCTCGTCGCCGGCAACGCCATCCAGCGGCCCCTTGTCCAGCCCCCGGGTGATCAGGACATCACCACCTGCCTTCGCTTTGAGTCCTCGTTGAAGGATTTCGAAACAGGAAATATCGTCCGGCCCGACGCGACCGGTCGGGCCCCAGTTGTGGTTGAACCTTTCGGCGATCGCACGGCGGCGCTCGTTCGTCGCGTCGGCGGGGCCCAGGCAAATGGTATGCACCCGTGTCTTGTCGACTGCCTCGGGCATTACCACGCGCAGCCCCACCACATCGCGAATCGGGTCGTATAACAATAACAACGAAGGAAACAAACTCAGGTGCAGGTGCTCGGTGCGCTCTTTTTGCGCGGTGAGTACCGCATCCTGCGCACGCCAGGTAATGAAGCCGTGCATGCCCAGGTCGCACTGCCTGCGCGAGGCCTCGGCCGACTCCGCTTTCTGCCCGCCCATGAAGGCGGCACTGATGCCCAGGCCGCCGATGCGCTTGGCACTTTCCCTGTAGGTGGCCGAATGCAGGTATTGCGGGTGGTAATCATCCACGGTGTTTTCGCAAATGAGTTTCCAATTACCGCTATAGGAATAGGTGTAATCGCCATACACCTCGAGCGGCGTACCGAAATAAGTAGCGATGGGCTCGAGGTAGGATGCCGCCTGGCCCAGCCACTGGGCCAATGTCGGCGCTTGTGGATTGAGGCTGGCAAAAATCAGGCCGTAAATCGAATCCACTTTGGCCACCGGCACCAGTCCATGATCGTCGAGCTTGAATTCTGCACCCTGGCCTTCGCGACGAGGCACATTCTGCAACTCGCCTCCGATGCCATATTCCCAATGGTGGTACAGGCATTGAAAGCTCTTGCGATGGCCCTTGGCTTCAAGTTCCACCAATGCGCCGCGATGGCGGCAGGAATTGTAGAAAATACGCACCTTGAGATCCGCGCCCATCACCGCAAGCACCGGCTGGCCGGCGATTTCGGTGGCGCGAAAATCGCCCGGCTGCTTGAATTCGCTTTGATGGGCAACATAGACCCAGGAACGCTCGAAGATTTGTCGTATCTCTGTCTCGAATATCCCCGCGTCGGTATATAAAGCGCGGTCCACCACCGGGCCCGCGCGATACAGCTGCTTATCCGATTTCACGAATTTTCCTTCCTGCGTTCAAGGCGCTTCTGGCATGCGGCGCGGTCATCTATACTGGATGAACCACCGCGAACTATGCTTTGATATCGTAGCATTTCGCTTCCACTCCCGTTCAAGAAAGGCCTTTCGACAATGTTATCCCCAAGCGCAGAAAAAGAAAGCAGTCGTTTCATTCAATTGCCCGGCGTGCGTGTGCATTACAACGAGATCGGCGCCGGACCACCGCTCGTCTGTCTGCACGGCGGCGGGCCGGGTGCCAACAGTTGGAGCAATTTCGTCACCAACATCGAAGCCTTGTCCAAACATCATCGCGTGTTGCTCGCGGATCTGCCGCAGTTCGGCAAATCCGACAAGATCGATATCGAAGGCGCTCGCCTGACCTATCACGCGCGCGTGATGCGCGATTTTCTGGATGCCTTGGGCATAGACAAGGCGTTTTTTCTCGGCAATTCGTTCGGCGGTCAAACCGCGATCAAAACCGCCATCGATTACCCCGACAGAGTGCGGGCGTTCGCCGTGATCGGCAGCGCGCCGGTGGTACACAGCATATTCACGCCCATGCCGGTCGAAGGCGTGAAATTGATCGGCAATTATTACCGCGCCGATGGCGGGCCGAGCGTGGACAAGATGCGGCAGATTCTGCGCACCCTGGTATTCGACCCCAAGGCGGTGACGGAGGAAATGGTGCGCGAACGTTACGAGGCAAGCATCGATCCGGACCTTATCCGCGTCAATACCGGGGCCCCCGCGCCACGGCAGGATCTGACGCCGGAGTTCCCGCAGGTGAAGTCACCGGCGCTGATCGTCTGGGGAATGGATGATCGCGCCGGCGCGCTGGATGTAGGCCTGCTGATGCTACGCACCTTTCAAAACGCGCAAATGCACATATTTAGCCGCTGCGGCCACTGGGCACAGGTCGAGCACAGCGACGATTTCAACGAATTGATGATCAATTTCTTTCACAAACACTGAGGCGCAAACCATGGACATCGTTGGCGCGTATGCCTGTTCACACCCCGGCCTGATGATCACCCGGGCGCATCTGGCGCCCCCGGCGCACAAGGCGGCGGTGCACGACGCCTTCGCGGCCATGGGAAGACAGATTCTCGCCCTCGATCCCGATGCCATCGTGCTGATCGCCACCGATCACGTGCGCGTCTATCCGCTATCGAGCGTGCCGCAATTCAATATTGGCGTGAGCAAATCCGCGCGCGGCATTGGCGATGCCGGATTGCCACCCTGCGAGATACCCATTCATCAGGATTACGCACGCGCCGTGCTCAGCGGATGCATCGAGCAAGGGGTCGATCTGGCCTATTCCGAAGCGATGGCGATCGATCACTCGTTCGTCACCCCAATGATGCTGGCCCTGCCCGATAACCGGCCGCCCATCGTGCCGATTGCGCAGAACTGCAACGCGCCGCCTCTGCCGCCTCTGCGCCGCAGCTATGACGTCGGCACAAAATTGGGCGCGGCGATCCGCGGCGGCCCGGCGGGCCGCGTGGTGGTGGTGGCCACTGGTGGTTTGTCGCACTGGGTCGGGCCCGAGAATTACCAGGATTTCATGCGCGAACCCGCTGGCTCGCGCATCGAGCGGCAGAAGGACTTCCCCATGACCATCGGCGAGCGCGGTTATATCAACGAAAAGTTCGACCGCGATTTTCTCGCCCTCCTATGCAGCGGCCGGGCACCCGAATTCATCGATGCCTGGACTTCAGATCGACTGCAGAAAGAAGCCGGCAACGGCGCGCAGGAACTGCGCAATTGGCTACTGTTGGCGGGTGTGACGGGCGATGCACGCGGTGAAGTCATGGGTTATGCGCCGGTCGCCGAATGGTTGACTGGCTGCACCGTGGTGAAGTTTCACTGAGTGGAGCAACGCCCTTCGGCGACGCGCAAACCTTCCAGACCAACCGATTCAAGAAAGGCGGCGATAAATCCAGTCAGCCGCGGCAAATAGATAGCGATCCGCGCCGGGAGCCGCGATCACCTGCAAACCGATGGGCATGCCATTGGGGCCTTTAAATACCGGCAGCGTCAAGGCCGGCACATGCAGCGTGGTCCAGATGTAACACATCGAGGCATCGCCGGTGGTCTGTAGGCCCAAAGGCGCTTCACCCGTTACCGCCGCCGCAAGCAACACATCGCAGTCGGCGAATGCGGGTTCGATCAGCTTGCGCAGGCGCGCGGCGGCACCCAAGGCTTCACGATAGCGCTCAACGCTGCATGTCAGACCGGCCTTGAGGCGGCCATTGCGCAAGGTCTCGCTGATTTCATTCCAGTGATTGTCAATCTCCCAGGTGAATCCGCGTGCGAATTCGTAGCTGGAAATCGCCAAATGCACATCGGCGATATGGTCGAAATCCGCCGGCAGCGAGACATCGCGAAGCGGCGCGCCGGCTTGCGCAAGTTGCTGCGCCGCCCCCTCCAATTGCGCCTGATAACCGTGCTCGACCTTTGGCCACAAATGACTGCGGCAAAAGCCGATGCGCGGCGGCCGCGCATCTTTCTCAATGGCGCGCGGCACCGTGCCCGCCAATACATCGCGGCATAGGGCAATATCATCCAAAGACCTGGCAAAGATGCCCAGCGTATCCAGGGATGCCGAGGCCTCCATGACGCCGTTGCAACGTAGATCGCCGTAACTCGGCCGATAACCGAACACACCACAATAGGATGCCGGGCGAATCACTGACGCCGTGGTTTGGGTGCCCAGCGCAACAGGCACCATGCCATCGGCCACGGCCGCGGCGGAGCCGCTCGAGGAACCGCCGGGCGTGCGCGCCGGATCCAGTGGGTTGCGCGTTTTACCAGGGTGAAAATTAGCGAATTCGGTGGTCACCGTTTTGCCCATCACTATGCCACCGGCCTTGCGCAGCAACCCCACACACGCCGCATCGCGCCGCGGTCGATGCCCGCGAAAGATCGTGGAACCATATTCGGTGGGCATCTGCGCGGTATCGATGATGTCCTTGATGCCCACGGGAACACCAGCGAGCGGTCCGCGCGATGTTTTGCGATCCAGCGCGCGCGCGTTCTCGAGAACTTGCGCAGGGTCAAGGTATTGCCAGGCCTCAACCCGCGGCTCACGCTCGGCGATGCGCTCGAGACAGGCGCGCGCCACGGCTTCGGCCGAGGTGGCGCCACGGGTAATTGAAGCGACGATTTCGCTTGCGCTCAACTGGTGCAGGGGTGCCATATCAAGGTATCAGTCGCGTTACGCAGCAGGTCTCAATGGAATAAATATATTGACCGACATGATTTTGCGCTTGCGTGATCGCCGGCAATAGGGCGCAAACGAGCGCCGCGATGATCATGGTTGGTTTCATTTTTTCCTCATTTTCATGCCAGATAAACCTATGCGCGCCGATCCGTTGCGGCAATAATTGCTGCGCCTTCGAAACATTGTTATTTTATCGCCTTGCGGATTTCGCAATTGGCATCGACGAATCGATTCAAGGGAATGACAATGCACGGGATGAGACTTTGCGGTTCGCTCTTGGTGATTGCATTGGGCAGCGCGTTCGCGCAGGACTTTCCCGCCAAGCCCATTCGCGTGGTGATCCCCTTCGCGGCGGGCAATACCGGGGAGACCTCGTTTCGCCTGATCGCGCCATTACTTGAGTCTCGCCTGGGCCAACGCCTGATCCTCGACAATCGTCCTGGCGCCAGCGGCAATACCGGCGCCATGGACGCGGCGAAGTCCGCCCCCGATGGGCACACGCTGCTCCTGAGTTCCACCAGCGTGTTCGTGAGCAACCAGTTCCTCTACAAATCGATGAGCACCGACCCGCTGTCGATTTTTGCGCCCATCACCATCCTCTCCGAGGCGCCACACGTGATCACGGTGGCCGCGCATTTGCCGGTTGCCAATTTGCGCCAGTTTCAGGCCTACGCCAAGAGCAACCCCGGCA
Source organism: Burkholderiales bacterium (assembly GCA_046153355.1). Taxonomy (GTDB): domain Bacteria; phylum Pseudomonadota; class Gammaproteobacteria; order Burkholderiales; family SG8-39; genus 2-02-FULL-62-17. The sequence continues at coordinate 15,046 of JBJXEY010000226.1, read as the reverse complement.
AATTGAACTTCAGCTCCTCGGGCGTTGGCACGGCGCCCCATTTATCCGGCGCGATGTTCGCCGATCTGGCCGGCATCGACATGGTTCACGTGCCCTACAAGGGCGCGGCGCAAGCGGTGCTCGGTCTTTTGACCAAGGAGGTGCATATCACCTTTTACTCGATGAGCGCGGTGGAGGGTCAATTGCGCTCGGGTCATGTCAAGGCGCTGGCGGTGGCCGCGTCGCGGCGCCTCGCGGCACTCCCCGATGTGCCCACCATGAGCGAGGGCGGCATCAGTGAGCCGCTGCTTGGCGCCTGGTGGGGCATGGCGGCGCCCAAAGCGGCCGAACCGCGCATCGTCGAGCGACTGGCGAGCGAAATTCGCGCCGCGCTGGCGGACCCCAACGTCATCGCCCGGTTTGCCGCATTGGGGATGTTGCCCGGCGGACAGTCCCCCGGCGAATTTACCGCAAGGATGCAAACCGAATCAGTGTTGCTGAAAAAGACGTTGGAGAAATTGAAGATTCAGCCCGAGTAGGTTGGAGACGGATGCAAAGGGCCGTCTGGAGGCGTACGCGACCCCACGATTATCTGAATCGCGACAGTTCCTTCAGCTCGCCGCTCCATTTAGCAGCGATCTCGCGGCGTTTTTCTGTGCCGAATTTATTGGTCATCGGAAAACTCGCGCGCCAATGGAACGGCTTGCAGGCATCGACCAACATGCGGCTCATGGTGAAATCGTTTCTCTCGCGCCTCTCCGGCGGCAAGCGCGGGTCCAGATCGGTGGTCCAGGATTTCAAAATCTGCACTGAATCGGCCGGATCGACGCGCGTAGACATTGCCCACACCACTTGTTTCAAATCCACCGGGTCGACGTCTTCGTCCACCGCGACGTAATAGCGGTACATGCCCACACCGGCGTGCATGCCGGCGACACAGGTCAGCGCCTGCATCGCATGCCCCGAGTGCTTTTGCTTGAGCGACACCACCACCATCAACGTGTGGCAATGCGCCCACACTCCCAAAATGCCGGTGATGCCCGACTGCTCCAGGTGATCCCAGATGCGCGCGGCATACAGCGGAATGCCGTAGCGCTCGGTGCTGGGCAAAAGCGGCGGATTACCAAACAGGATGGGGTCGTTGCGGTGCATGACGTGCTTGATGCGCACCACCGGTTCATCGCCGCTGTGCGTGTAGTAGCCGGGCCACTCGCCAAACGGCCCCTCCGCATGCGACTCCTCCTCGGGCGGCGGCATCTCGCCCTCGATGACGATTTCCGAGGTCGCCGGCACCGGCAGGCCATGCAGCGGCGTGCGGATCACGCGCAATGGCTCGCCATGCAGCGCACCGGCATATTCGTATTCGCTTTGCCCGGCTTTCGCGCCAAACGGCGCCGACATCCAGGTGGTCGGGTCGCAACCCAAAACAATGGCCACCGGGCAGGGCCGCCCCGCATTCCAGTATTTGCGCGCGAGTTGCTTGCCGTGCTTGTGTTCGATGATCCACAGCGTGACGCGATTCTTATCCACCACGCAGGAGCGATAAGTACCCACGTTGACCCAATCGCTATCCGGGTCCTTGATGATCACCATGTCCCCCGTGCCAATGTAGCGGCCGCCATCTTCCGCGTGCCACTTGGGGGTCGGAAAAATGCCCAGATCAACTTTATCCCCCGAATACACATTTTCAGTGATCGGGCCCGAAGTAACTTCGAGCGGCGCGAACGATTTCAAACCGGGGATCCGTTTGCGCCAAGCATCGAGCATCTGAATTTTGGGCAGATCGATTGGCAGCCCCAACGCCAAGGCGCAACGGCGCGCCGAAGAAATCACGTTCGAGGCGACGCGGAAGCCTTTCGGATAACCGGTAATGGAGTCGAACAGCAGCAGCGGCCCCTCCGCTTCGGCCATCAGTTCAGTGAGGCAGCCGATCTCCAAATCCCAATGGGCATCATGGATGGTCTTGACCTCGCCAATTTTCGCGGCGGCATCGATAAAGGAACGCAAATCGGGAAAGGCCATAGGTCCTCTTTTTCAAGTCGAAATGGGCATTGCCGAATCACTCATGCACGGCAAAGGCGGATTCATTGCGATCGGGGGAATTTTCAATCGCGATGCGATGGGGCGACCTGGTCCGCCAGCCGCAAATACATCTTCCATTCAATATCGCCGCGCGGCCGACCGCCGCTGCGGGTGCGAATCTGATTCGCCGTGTGCGCGCAGATTTCAGGCGATAGCGGCTCGGCTTTCGACCCCGTAGCGCGCAGCAACACCTGCGTTTCGCAGGCACTGATAAGCGAGGCCATATAGGTAAATCCCTCACCCAAGGTTCGACCGACGGTCAGCAGGCCGTGATTGCGCATGATCATGATGTAAGCATCGCCCAATTCACTCACGATCACCGGTGCCTCATCCTTCTCATCGGCCAGGCCTTCGAAATCGTGATAACGGACATCACCAGAAATGGTTGCCCCGCCCTGATCGAAAAATTGCAAACCCTCCTCCATCGCCGACACCACCACGCCGTATTTGGGGTGTAGATGCAAGGTGGCGTTGAGCTGAGGTTTCGCCCGCAAGATCGCGCTATGAAAATTCAACCCCGCCGGGCCGGGCGTCATGTCGGTGTCGGTGAGGATGCGATTGGTCTCCAGATCAACTTTAAGCAGATTGGAGGCGGTAATCTCGTGCCAGCCAAAGTTCTGCGCGTTTATCAGGAACACACCCGGAGCGTCGGGCAATCGCAGTGTCATGTGATTGCGGTTGCCAAAATTCCATCCGAGATGCGCGGCAACACGAAACGCCGCGGCCAGATTGACACGCGCTTCCCATTCCGGGCCGCTTACTTGCTCGCGCAATGAATCGGAACCTCGCGAACGAACTAAAGATGGTTTTGACATGGCGTTCTCCTCAATAGAATGGCAATCATACTGCCGCAGCAGCAATCGGTGAGGTCGATCAAGCGAGATCTGTACGCCCAGCTGAAAGTCGCCGCATTCGCTCAACACCCCGCTTAGCTTCTATCATCAGTTGATCCCAATCTTCGGGGGGGCGACCTGAATCGAGCATGCGACTGAATACCCGATACGCATCTTTGTCACTTGAATAGGCGCGTTTGCTGTCGTCATCGTTCACCCATGCATAGACGATGATGCGTTGCGCGGCGTGAAAGCGGAAGAACAATCGATACTGCTGATAGAACTTGGCGCGAAACCAATGTTTACGCGCATCTCCAAGCGTCGCGCCAAGGCGATATTCGGGTCGCGTTGGATCTTCGGGAATAACATCGAACACCAACTTGGCAATGGCGGCCAGGCGCTTGCTGCTGTTCTTTTGCGCGTAGTTGTTTGGATTTTTCGCCTTGAGTCGCTCGACGATCCCGATCAATGCTTCGATCTGATCGAGAAACAAAGGGTGCGCGTAAAGACTCCAACCGTGCGCGCTAAGCGGTATGCCAGGCTTGATCACTCGTCGTTGGGATCAAGCCGTGCGTCAAGATCGACCTTGATCCCTTTGGTAAGCGCGCGGATTCGCTTGACCAGACCCTTGTCCATAACACGCAACTTTTGCGGATGCTCCTGCATATCGCGCGCGAGAAATTCTAAGAATTTCCCTAGCGCTGGATCCTCGTCTTCTTCGGCTCGTTTAAGCTCCACGGAACCATCGCCGCGAACCAAGTACCGGATGCGATCGCGTTTGGACAACCCAAGCGCACGGCGCACCGGATCGGGAACGGTGGTTTGATAACGATCAGTCAGTGTGGATTCAAGTTCCAACGGGGTGGGCATACGAGTATCTCCAGGACCAGTGGCACATGGTAATGCAGTTGCATTACCTGGTCAATTGACGCCCCCCCAGATTACTTTGCGAGCGCCAAGCAGTGCCGTGGCGCGACATACAGCGTCAACTCGCTGCCAAGCGGTGGCATACGATCTGGATGAAGTTGCACCTTGATGGCTTGCTCACCAACACGCACCATGCATTCCATGACATTGCCGACGAAGCTCGCTGCTTCGAGCTTGCCGTGAAGCTGATTTTCACCCGCCTCGCCACGAGACTCCAATTCCAGATGCTCAGGCCGTATCGCGACGGAGACGGATTGGCCAGGATGTACATTGCCCGAACGCGCGCAACGCAACATTCCTAAAGAGCACGCGACCACGACATTGGCATCCATCACTTCATCAATACCCTGCTTCACCGTGCCCGTCACCAGATTCGAGTGCCCAATGAAGTCCGCGACAAAGGCATTGTTGGGCTGCCGATAGATATCCAGCGGTGCACCCTCCTGCGCGATTCTCCCGTTATTCATCACCGCGATCACATCCGACAGGGTGAGCGCCTCGATTTGTTCATGCGTAACAAAAATGGTGGTCACGCCGGTGGCCTTCACCAGATGGCGCAGTTCGACGCGCATTTCTTCGCGTAGTTTGGCATCCAGGTTGGAGAGCGGTTCATCGAGCAACAACACTTTCGGTTCCATCACGAAAGCCCGCGCCAGGGCCAGGCGTTGCTGTTGTCCGCCGGAAAGGTTTGGCGCGGGACGATCGGCGAGATGATCCAATTGCACCAGCTTTAGAACCTTGTACACCCGCTCGCGGATATCGCTCACCGCGATACGTTTTTCCCCATAGCGCAGCGGAAACGCCGCGTTCTCGAACACCGACATGTGTGGCCAGATAGCGTAGGACTGAAACACCATGCCAATTTCGCGGCGATTGGGCGGCACCCAAAGATCCTTGGTTGACGAGGAAACCGGTACACCGTCGATGCGAATTTCCCCCACGTCGGGGCGCTCCAGGCCCGCGACACTACGTAACGTTGTCGTCTTGCCGCAACCCGAAGGGCCCAGGAGTGTATAGAACTGGCCACGTTCGACGCGAAACGAAATGTCGTTCACGGCAAGGTGGCTACCGCTCGCGGACCGATAGGTAAGCGACAGGTTGTCAACTTCAATCATGATTCGCGTTGTCCTTGATCATGCTTCACGCAGTCCTGTTTTTCGCATCGCCCACCAGTACAAAGCGATCAAAGGCACCATTAGCAGCATCAACAAAAGCGTTATCGCCGCCGCCTGCCCAAAACCACCCGCCTGCCACATGCTCCACACCACCACCGGCAAGGTGATGTTATCGCGCGTGGTCAGCACCACCGCGAGCGTCAATTCGCGAAAGGTGATGAGGGCGATCCATAACCAGGCGTATATCAATGTAGGCGCCAACAGGGGCACGATAATGCGCCGCACGATCACGCCTGTGGAAACGCCGCTCATGGTCGCGGCTTCTTCCAACTCACGATGAATTTGAATTAACGTCGAATTGGTCATGCGTGTGCCATAGGAGAGGCGCGCGATGACGAATACGAAGAGCAGTATCCACAAGGTGCCAAATAGCGGCACCGAATTGCGCACCACGAATATCGCCATCAATAAAATCGCCACGCCAAACACAATGTTGGGAATGGCGTGCGGCAAGAAGGCAATAAAGTCGAACGCTGATCGCCCCGGAATTTTCGAGCGCAACACCACCCACGAATAGGCGAGCGCCAGCGCCAAGGTAATAGTTGGCGTCAACACCATTAATACCACGGTGTTTTGCGTGCCCTCCCACACCAAATCCCAGGGGATGGCATAGAAGTGCTTGAGGGAAATCGACGCGAAGGCCTGCGCCGAGGGCAGCTGGAAAAACGGCAGCAGCGACGCCCAGATCACGATGAGCAGGGGCAACAGCTTGGAGAGCACGAAGTAGCCGCCAAGAAAAATCCACGCCCAAGCGGTATAGCCACGCAACGGCACCAGGCGCGGGCGATAACCTTTTCCGGTCACCACCTGATAGCGATGCGCCTCACCTTGCAGGCGCGCATACCAGAGACTCAATCCACCGGCCAGAAAAATGACGAAGGTGGATAAGGCTGCGGCGCGCCCGTATTGCGGCAGGTCGTTATCCGGCTGCAGTTGCGCCACCACATAGGTGCTGAAGGTAAAGATACGATTCGACCAGCCGATAATGGCCGGCACATCGAATGCCGCAAATCCTATAGTGAATATATAAATTCCCGCTGCGAGTATACCAGGCCAGGCAAGTGGCAAAGTAATCTTATGAATTATTTTGCGAAAGCCAACGCCGGACATATGTGCCGATTCTTCCAGCGAGGGATCGATGGCCTTCAATACCGCCGCCGTCATAATAAAAGCCACCGGCGCCAGACTCAATCCCTGCACCCAACCCATGCCGATGAGCGTGGCGATATTAAATGGCGCTTCGGTTAGATCGAACACTTGCTTGGCGAATACGTTCACCAGCCCAATCCGCGGGTGCAGCAGAAACAACCAACCCATGGCAGTAGCGAAACCGGGCATCAGAAGGCCGATGGTCATCAAAGTAAATACCACCGGCTTGCCTGGCAGATCGGTGCGCTCGACCAACCATGCGGCGGGCAAGCCGAACGCAAGCGAAACAATTAGCGTGACCAATGAAAAGCCAAGGGTATTGAGCAATACGCGATAAGCAAAGGAATCGCTGAATACCGCGATGTAGTGGGTCAGGGAATAGGCAGACTCGGCCTGTGTCGGCCCTGCTTCGCGAAGCGATAGGCCGAACACAATCAGCGGCAACACCACGATGATCACGGAGATCACCGCCACCACGACGAACATGAACCAACCCCAGGCATCCAGGCGAGGCCACGACAATCTCCGGCCGGTGCCACCCAGCGCACGCGCGTTCATGAATGCCTTGCCAAAACGAGTCGAGAGATAACTTAGCTGCTTCGCCTACTTGCCATCTCGCCTGAGGATTTTCTCCACCTGCTGTTGCGAGTTGTTGCCCTCGTCGTTGACGGTTTGCCAGCCGATGTCAGCATGTTTGAATTGAAACTTGTGCTTGACCTCAACCGCTTTAACTTCTTTGCCAGTATCGGATTCCGGATACAAATGCAGGTCGCCCGAGGTCTGATCGCGAATGATGGCCTGGCCTTCGCGTGAGGCGGCAAACGCGGTAAAAAGCTTACCAGCATTAGGGTGCTCGGCGTTTTTGGGCACCGCAAAATAGAAGAAGCTGATCAACGGCACATCGGGTGCCAGTACCCGCGCCAATGGCGCGCCTCTTTTAATGGCTTCCTGCGCTGAATCACCACTGCAATCGGTGACCAGGGCGACGAACTCTCCCGTGGTCAACCGCTCCATCTCGTTGCAGCGCATGAAACCGGCCACATTCTGCGAAAAGCCTTGCGCAAATTTCACCGTGCGCTGCAGACCCCAGGCGTCTTTCGCACCGATCTGATCAAAGCCACTGGCAAACGACGTGGTGGCCACCTTGCCCTTCCATTCAGGCTTTAAAAAATCCTCAAGCTTCTCGGGTCTGGAGGGCGCGAGTTTGGTGTTGTAAGTCCACCCCAAGGTCGCCGACACCACCTTCACGAAGGTGTTGCGCTCGACCACCGCGTCGGTCAGGCGATCTGGGTTGTATTCGCGCCAACCGGCCGAGAGAAACAGATCGTGCTTTAACAACTGCGCCATATTGCGCGAAAAGCCCATGTACACATCGGTGGGGGATGACAGCGCGCTGCCGGCGCGCATGGCGATCTGCTGACCCACATTGGGCATGGCCGGGCCCGGCACCCAGCGGATACGAAGCTTGGTGCCATAGGCCTTGTTGATACTCTCCTCGAATACACGGGCGCCCGCCGCGCCGCCCATCGTGCCGGCGCTCCAGGTGAGCAACAAGACGCCTTCTTTGTCGGCGGCGGCGGCAAGTTGTTTTAGCGCCGGGGTGACTGGAGTCTGCGCGATGGCGAAGCCCGAGCACGCCAGGGTGAGCGCGGCCAGCGTCAAGAAGAGGCCTCGACGAGCGGTAACTACACGCGATGATTCGATCATGCTGAAGATTCCTGTTTCGTTACACATAGAGACGTTTGATGGATGGCACAAAATAAGTAGCGCCGCGCGATTTGTCGCTAGGCGGTAATCGCGCCCGCAAGCTCAAGTTCACGACTGCGCTCGGCGAGCAGAAACGATTCCGCCGGGCGCCGCCAAACTTTGGGTTCGCGCCCTTCGGCCAGCGCCTGTAACTCTCGCGACCACATGCGGCGAAGAAAAATCAACGCCTTGTCCGATTGGCCAAGGTGATCTTTGCTGCGATCAACCAAGCGTCCCTGTCCACCCAGTGCGACGTTATCTTGCACCATGAACAAATTGGGGTAATCGGGGCTGATGTCCTGAATGCGCATGCGCCCTTGGAGAATTTCATCGGTAAGAAAATTAGCATCCGGCTCGATCTCGGGCCGCGCTTTCAAGCCCTCGCCGCCACCTTTCTCAGCTGCAACAATGAAACTGCACATCTCGGTGTCGCTAATCGGCACGCGCCAGGCCAGGTGCAACATCCATTGAGGACGCGAAGGCCGCCCCGGCGTGAAGGTCATCAATACATTGGGCATCATCCAAAACGCAGTACGCGTCACGTTATGCCCCGATTCCTTGCGTATGCCTTTGCGCAAAATGCCGTAATCGGTTTCGGTGACATTGATATCGGGAAACTCCACCAAGCCCACTTCGTCGGTGCTCACCTTGTGCACGAAATGCAGGTGCAACTCATCCATATCGTTTTCGATGCGCTGGTAATAGTTGCAGGGCACCGGATGACGGTTGTAGAACACCGTGTCTTTTACCGCATCGATTTCCGGCATCAGTGGGAAGGGCGGCGCCGCGCCTTCGCCTAAGTAGGCGAACACCAAGCCTAGGTACTCTTTGGTCGGATAGCCGCGAATCTTGATGCGCTGTTTATAAGCCTCGTTCTCGGCGGGCTGCTCCACGCAGTTGCCGTTCGGATCAAATTTCCAACCATGATAAAAACAACGAATATCGTTGCCCTCCACCCAGCCAAGGAACAACTGCGTCTGACGATGTGGGCAGGCATCGGCCACCAGGTGCGCCGCGCCATCGTCACCGCGATAGGCAGTGAAATATTCGTTCAGTACCTGGATGCGTTTCGGGCGTCCTGCTAATAACTCATCGCCCACCAGCACCGGCTGCCAGAAGCGGCGCAAGAATTTGCCGGCGAGCGTGCCTGGGCCGATGTGGGCTAGATCTTCATGCGCTTCCATTGCTTGACTCCTTATTCGTTTCTCGCCTATCACAATTATTCCGCAGCGCGACTATTCACTAGGCTGAATACCCGCGGCCTTGACGATTTTTCCGACCAACTCAGTCTGGCGGCGGATCAACGCAGCGAATGCCTCGGGCGTGCTCGCCACCACGTCTAAGCTTTGCGCGTCCAGTTTCTGTCGCGTATCGGGAAGTGTCATCGCCTTGATGGTATCGGCGCTTATTCGTGCAAGGATGGCCGGGGGCAGATTGGCGGGCCCAAACACACCGGTCCAGCTCGGTGGCGGCTCGAAGCCCGGCACGCCCTCGGCTAACGCCGGCACATCCGGCAGGCGCCGCGAACGTTTATCGCCCACCACGGCGATGTAGCGCACCTTGCCCGCCTTCACCTGCGGCATCGCCACCGAAAGGATGGTGAATGCCATCGGCAGACGGTCCGCAGCAGTATCCAGCAGCGCCTGCAAGCTCGCCTTGTAGGGCACATGCACCATCTGCACGCCAGAGAGCTGCGCAATCTGCTCGCCCGAAAGATGATGCTCGCTGCCAACCCCCGAGGTGCCATAAGCGATCTTCCCCGGATTCGCCTTGGCGTAGTCGAGCAACTCACGAAGACTATTCACCGGCAACGAAGGCGCCGCCACAATCACCGTCACCGATTCGATCAACTGGGAAATCGGCGTGAAATCCTTGGCCGGGTCGAAAGGCATGGACTTCGCCATGAAACGGCGAATCACCTGCGTGGCCGAGGTTCCCGCCAACAAGGAATAACCGTCGGGTGCCGCGCGCGCCACCTGCTGCGCGGCCAGAATGCCGCTCGCGCCTGCCTGGTTTTCCACGATCACCGGTTGGCCAAGTTGCTCGGAGAAGGGTTGCGCAAAAGTGCGAATCAGCGTATCGCCGCTTGAGCCGGGAGAGAACTGGGTGACCAGGCGCACTGGCTTGGCGGGGTAGGACTGTGTGTTCGCCAGAGAAGAAAAAACCATGCCGCAAAACAATGCGGCCGTCGACATATATGCCCGCGCTTCTAATTTGACCATGATCGTGCCTCCGTCTTGGGTCGCATATTACATTGCCATTTTGCAACGGTACGCAATGAGACGGAAATCCGTTTGGCGGTGTTGCACCGATACTCGCGGTCGAGGCTCTGATCTATCTCATTTACAGAATGCAAATCTTGCCTACGAGTGCAACAGTCATTGACTCTCCATACATAATGTTTGCAATTTTATTCCATAAACCACGTCGGCCCCGCAAAGTTGTCGGACTCGTGCCCATCGACGCTTTCCCTTTTTTGCCCTAAGGAGGGGGTTTCCAGACCGGCCGTCAAGATCAGGTCAACGCCAATGCTCCAGGCGCGTTATTCCGTAATAGATCGATGGATTCAATCACTGAAGCGTTTCAGTTCGGTAGGCATGACAACGCGCCTGCTCGCCGTTGGCGGACAAACAGATATCGCGTCCCGTCGGCTAATGGCAAAGGTGAAGTACGGAATATAATACATAGGCAAGTCGTCGTTCATTTATGGCCCACAAGAAAATTGTCGCGCGGTTTTACCAGGCAGGCGACGGAACGTGTCCGGTCCGTGAGTGGCTTCGCAAATTGCCTGTCGTGGACAAACACGCAATCGGCGGCGATCTTGCGCGAGTGGAATTTGGCTGGCCGATTGGCATGCCCGTGTGCAAAAGCATCGGTGATGGATTGTGGGAGGTGCGGTCGCGGCTGCCAAGTGAGCGCACCGCACGATTGATTTTCTACATCGCCGATGGGGAAGCGTTTGTGTTGCATGGCTTTATCAAGAAAACAACCAAAACACCAAAAGCCGACTTGGCACTAGCGCGCAAACGAAAAAAGGAACTTGAACAATGACTGCAAAAATTAAACCCTCAAAGCAGACCCATCGCGGCCCCCGGGTGGACGATTGGTTGAAGGAAGAGGGAATTTTCGAATCCGTCACGCAACAGGCCATCAAGGAGGTTATCGCCTGGCAATTGTCCAAAGCCATGCGTGCGCAGGGGATCACCAAGGTGGAAATGGCGAAACGCATGAAAACCTCTCGCTGGCAACTGGATCGCGTGCTCGATCCTTCCAACGACGGTGTCAGTCTGGGCACCCTGAACCGCGCGGCTTCGGCGCTCGGGCGAAAAGTAAGACTCGAGTTGGTGTAGGAGTCTTTGCCTAACGCCATCCACTACTTTGATTCAAAGGGATTAAACGTTTTCACTTCGAAAACTTTGAAATCGCGCACATTGCGTGTGACCACCGTCAACCGATGCACGGTGGCGGTCGCGGCGATAAACGCATCCTCAACCAAAGTGCCGGAGCGGCGAAGCATGATCCGCGCCCATTCGCGGCAAACACCCGCATCCATGGGTAGAACCTGGCCGCTGCCAATCAGTTGCAGAAGCCATGCCTCGATTTGCGCGGCCTTCTCGGGATCATTCTCGCGAGTCTTTTCGATGCCACGCTGAATTTCGGCGATGCTCATCGCCGAAATAAAAAGTGCCGCGGTTTCCTGCTTCGCGACCCACGTAACAACGCCGCCATGCGGCTTGGGTTTGCGCAGTTCCGAGATGATATTGGTATCGAGCAGGAACATTAAGTTCGAAACTTGGGTCGCAGACTATTAAATACGGCGCAATCTGAGCTTGCCTCGCGGCTGCAAAACGATGCCCGTTGGCGCGGCGGGATCAAGCAACAGCTCTTTCAATGCGCGTTTGCCAGTGCTTTGCAGTGCCTCCCATTGCCGGATCGGTACCAGGACGGCTGCGGCCTTGCCGTGCTTGGTCACCACCTGCGGGCCTTGCGCGAGGCTGGTTTCCAAGAATTCACTGAAACGCGCTTTAGCGTCCTGTACCGGCCAAGTGTGCATGGGGGCCCCTCAATCTAGTCAGAATACTGACTATATTATCAGCTTACACCCGGTCCGCTCGGCATTGCCTTAAAAGCGGGCATTGATCCACTTCGCCGCATAGTCGAAAAGATTCTTCACGGTATTGGAATACTGACCCGGCGTTTTCTCGCAGGCCCGGCAAGGGGTGAATGGATGCAGCGCGCCTTCGATCACGGCGTAATCCTTGTCTTTGCTGCGGGCAAGATCGTAGGTGAGTTCATTGTCGCGAATGAAATTAGCCGCGCCCATGGCGAGAAACAGTTCCGGCACGCTGATCGATTGCACTGCGCAAACGGTGGAGTTATTGGTCGAGCAATGGTCGATGCCATCCAGCGAGTTAGTCGAGAGCACCGCGTTCGATGACAGAAACGACACCACGCTATACACCTTGGTGCCGGAATCGAATGTTTGGTTGCTTTCCCGTTGCGAAGGGTCGGGTACGGCAACGCTACGGATATTTTCGCTACTGATCGAGCCATCGTTTTTGATCAGTTTTTGCGGGCGTGACGTTGCCATGATGGCTTCGATGGAGGCTGCAAGACGTGCAATGAGGCGACACCGCCAGGCCCTCCCACCGGATTACCGCCACGGGCGATCACCACGATGTCGTTGTCCTTGTAGTAATGCCCGCCGCGTTTCATTTTTTCGCGCAGGATTACCGCGCTGTCGATTAGCTTATTCATGCGGGTGGACTGACCTTCGAAGTAGCGCTTCTGAAATTCCGCCGAATAGCGCGACTCTCCCTTGGGGTTGTAGCCGTTCTTCGGATCGAAGGGGTCAAGTGAGGCGTCGATCTTGGTTGGGTCTTTCTCATCCAGAATCGACGGGTTGAAACCGCGCAAAATGGTCATCGGAAACCCAGGGTGCGCATCGGCGAACACAATGCCATCGGCGCGCGGCAATCCCGCCAGCTCGTTGCCGCAATGGGTCAAGCGTTTCAGGTTCTGGCAATAGGCCACGCCGTTCTCGGCCACCGCCTGATAAAACGACATGGTCGGCGCGCCGCCGCTGTGGCCAAACAACACCACCTTGGTAATGCCCGGCTGGCGCTTGAGGTACTCGACCCCGGCCTTTACATCCAGCGCGATCTGCTCCCAAACCACCCGCACCTCGTTGTTATCGAAGCGCGAGTTCATGCACAGCACCGCGAAGCCACGTCGGGAGAATTCGGTGCACGACACATGCGACAGATAATTGGCGACGCGATGCATCACCACAATGCCCACACGCGGCGCGGGGCCAGCATCGGGTTTGTAGAACACCGCCTTGGCGGGGCTAAGCGGCACATACAGCGGGTTGCTTTGAGCCAGCACAAGACCCGCATGGGTCAATGCCATGAGCATCGCCAACATTGCCGCTTTCAACATAGACATCTCTCCCGTTATGATTTGCTTCGCTTAGTCGATTAGAGCAGGTTCGTGTCGGTCGCGTTTTTTGCAATGCCCACTCGAAGCGCTTGCGGCTTTTTCAACGCTAACATAGAGGCCATGCAGCACAGAAAATTCTTATCCGCAACTTTTGTCGCCACCATCTTGCTTTTGCTAACGGCAGGTGGCGGCTTGATATTGGCCGCGGAACCTACCCTCGAACGTCAATTCATTGCCGCCGCCGAGCGCGGTGACGTGGCCGCGGTAAAAAATCTTTTGGCCAAAGGCGCCAAGATCGACGCACGCGATGAAAGAAAACGCACCGCGTTGCTCGCCGCCACACAGCAAAATCGCATCGAGGTCGCTAAATTGCTGATTGCCGCCGGCGCCGATGTCAATGCCAAGGATGCCATCGACGATTCGCCCTACCTGCTCGCTGGCGCCAGCGGCCATGTAGAGATACTTCGCGCCACATTGGCTGCGGGCGCCGATCTGAAAAGCACTAATCGCTACGGCGGCACGGCGCTGATCCCAGCCTGTCACTATGGCCATGTGGAAACGGTGCGCGAATTGTTGAAGACGCCAATCAATGTCGATCATGTCAATCGCCTGGGATGGACGGCATTGCTTGAGGCAGTCATTTTGGGCGATGGCGGCGCGCGGCATACCGAGATCGTGCGCTTGTTAGTGGCGAACCGCGCCAACCCCAACATCGCCGATGCGCAAGGCGTGACGCCTCTGGAGCACGCCAGGCGACGCGGCTTTCGAGAGATGGTGATGTTGTTGGAACGTGCACAGGCACGTTGATGAATTTTTCCGGGAGAAAACTTTGTTTGAGTTGAGAAACCTATTTCTAGCGCTGCTATTGACGCTCGTCCAGCATTCCGCCCTGGGTCAGTCGTATCCCGCCAAACCGGTGCGCGTGATTGTGCCGTTTCCGCCGGCCGGCGCCACCGATCTCGCGGCGCGTATCGTCGCCGATCATTTGGCCCGAACCTGGGGCCAGCCGGTGGTGGTGGAGAACCGCAGTGGCGCAAGCGGTATGCTGGGCACCGAGGTGGTGGCCAAAGCGGCGCCGGATGGCTACACCATTCTGCTGGGCACGCTTGCCACCAACATCATGGCCTATCTTTTGTATCCCAATGTTCCCTATGCGCAGGATGCGTTTGCGCCGGTGATCCTGCTCTCCACCACACCCAACATGCTGCTCGCCAATGGCAATGTACCGGCGGCGACACTGCCCGAATTAATTGCCTACGCCAAAGCGCGCCCTGGCAAGGTGAGCTACGCCTCGGCCGGCGTGGGTTTGTCGGGCCACGTGGGTACGGAGCTGTTCGCGCAGGCCGCCGGATTGCAACTGTTGCACGTGCCGTATCGCGGCAGCGCGCCCTCAGGTCAGGCCTTCGCTGCGGGCCAAGTGGATCTAGTGCTAAGCCTGGTGCCCGAGTCGCTCAATGCCATACAAACTGCCGGCGTGAAACCGATGGCGGTGGCCGCGGCGAGGCGGGCAAAACAGTTTCCCGGTGTGCCTACTTTCGCCGAATTAGGTTTCGATAACGTGCAGGTGTATGCGCTCAACGGCCTGATGGTGCCCGCCGGCACACCGCGCGACATCATCGAAAAAATCTACCGTGATGCGAAAGCCGCTCTGGCCTCTACATCAACACTGGAGCGATTCGACAAACTAGGCCTTGACCCCGTCGGGGGAGATCG
>JBJXEY010000222.1:0-9901 GCA_046153355.1 Burkholderiales bacterium | reverse complement strand
CCGAAATGCGCCTCAGAAGGTAACTGCCCCGCACGGAAGAAATTCTTCAGGGTTTTGCGGTTCTGTTTAGCCATCGCAGGTCTCCGCGACGATGAAGCTGGCGCCTATCTCAAGGCCGTCGATTCCGGTTGCGTGCGCTTCCTCGGCAACGTCCATTAATTCAATTGCGTGATTCCTCGCCGGAATTGCAATGCTCCACGGAAATCTAGGACGCATCCTCACTTGCGATTTGGCGACATTGGCTGAAGACGCCGAAGGAACGCTACCGGTTGCGGCTGCCCGTGCGGAATCCCCCAGGACGAAATAACCGTCATCTCCTTCGGTAATTTGCAACAAGGACACCTTGCTCACCGCCTCGACGTAATCGAAATCGCGTATCCAGGTTTCGATGTCTTCATTGCGCAAGTTCCAGTTGAACCCGGCCTCAGCTCCCCCTATTCGCCAAGGAGAAATTCGCTTGACAAGGTCGTCGTTTAATTTACGCAGCCCGCTACCGTTATGTACGCCTTTTTTGAATCGCACGGCGCATCGAACCTGCACGCGTTCGTAAATGGCATTACGTACAGCGATTTCGGCAAATTCGGAGGCGCGCTCTTCGAGGTATTCCCTGATTCGTTGGAGATCCACTGCGTTGAGCTTGGGCGTGAGAAAAGCTTCCTCGGCAGATCGCAGCGTCGGCACCACCGCAACCGTCACACACCCTGGCCGCGTAATCAACGTGACTTCAGGCCGCGCCGAAGATCTCGCCGCGACTGTAGGAAAACACTTGACCCTATGAACTTCGGGAAAGCGCTCCAACACCAGCCTTTCATAGTCCCAGGCCGTAGAAGCGCGATTTTTGTGCCGCAAACGTTCTCCCGCGCGTGCCTTGAACTGTTCCGCGTCTTCCGCGGCGCGGCCGCCGAAAGCGCTACCGACCTGTACCACGTTGGCCAATCCGGGAATAGACACCGCCAGTTGCGCCATCGCGCCAGGCCCGGGCGGCGCCACAGGTAAATCAACGGCATGCGCGTGTTCCCGCGTGGCGCAGAGCGCCTGTGCATGGACGCTACAAAGTCCTGCGAAATGCTCGAAACCCGAATCAACGCTAACCCGTAACCAAAAGAAATCCGCGGAAAGAATGGTGTTGGAACGGTCAATGTTGTCGGGAATATCAAGGGTGACGATGCCGGAGGTAAGGAACCCATACGTCGAATCGACCAGCACGCCTTCCTTGGGTAAGGGGTGCCATCGGTTGGAAGCAAGGTAGAACCAGGTAACGCCGGGTGCTGGCGAATCGCCCGAATCGGCACGTGCCGATTCGTCACGCAAATTGAATAACAAGCTAATGCGGCCGGGTGAGTGATCGGCTGTAAGGCCGATGAACAAATTGCCGTCCCGGTCGTATTTCGGTATGGGCCCCTTTGATGAAGCACCGGGTGCGGGATATATCTCCTCGAAACCGTATGGGTGGATGTGGAACAGTTGGTTTTGCGCGAGCTCCCGTCCGACTGAAGGCTTCTGCGCAAGGTCTATCGACTCGCTCGCCCGATAGTCAATGGTCAAGCGTTCAATGCGTGGCGTATAAGGAGCGTTGGGTAGGCGCAATGGTCGGCGGCGCTTGGCATTTCCGGCGAGGGTGGCGCTCAGTAGATGCGGATATTGTGCGTGGCCAAATGCCTCGGCGGGTTCGGCCAACGTGAGTCTGAAAAATCCGGATCGCGCCGATAGATCGTAATGGAGATCTTCAGGCGCGGCGCCGTGCGTAGGTCGGAAATAATTTCGCAGACTTACGCTCTCTACGCTCAGCGTGGATCTCGATGCGACCCTGCCATCGTCGGGCGCCGCTGGAAACAGGGCAAGCGTCGCCGGGTTACTCCTTGGCTCCCACTCCCCACTGCAAAGCACGGAAAACGCGACCTTGAAGTCCTGGTTGCCAAAATTCTTTTCGTACCCCGCGTAGTGTCCGGGGAAACCGCAGCTATCTTCTGGCACCCCTCCCCATTCAACATTCAATGCCAAATGGGTTAGCCGCTTGCGCGCGGCTTCGGGACTGCCAAATACAAGATGCGAACCCCGCGCTGGAAGGGGGCCGAATGGTTGGAAGGCTTTGGACGGATCGAGCCTGCCAAGATCGTTGTACAAAATGACATCTTTCGCCCCACGCACGCAAACATCGACATGAATAGCGCCCAGAACCACGCCGGACAGCATTGAATAGGCGAACCGCGTGCCACCGGTTTTCAAGCGGATGCGTAAAGCGGGACTTGCGGTGCTCCACCCGCCACCATGCATTCCGGCATCATGCGAGACGATGGGGGGCGCCTCCAGTGGCAGTCGTATAGAGATTTCAAATTCCGGCGCTCCCGCGGAGTCGCGTGAGGCTACACGGCTTACGAATGCATCCTGGGGAAAATGCCATCCATCCGGCGCTGTCAATCCGAATTCAAACAGGTCTTTGAAGAAATCGGAGTCGAAACGTGCCTCGAGCGCTTCTGCGCTGGAATGAGCCGAGTTCAAGTCTTCGCCTGGAGAATTACGTGATGCAACAACCAGACGGACATGAATTTCCCGTTCACCTTCGTGCAAAAAAAACAATGGACTGGCGATGACCATGCCGAACTCAGCGTCTCGCCCCTCGATCGCGGCCTCGGGATGCCCGGCGCCGCCGAAGAGCGGCCAATAGGACCTCGCGGGTTCGACGGATATCTTTAGAGCCTCGGCGGGTAACCTTTCCGCCTTTGCGCAGGTAATGTATTTCAGCGCGCTTTCGGTAAACACCAGGGGATCGCGTTCTAACCGCAAGGTGTGAAGTGCGGCGACTCGAACAGATGTGACCTCCAAATTCTCGTTTGCCCGGTAGACGATTTCCCTCCCGTCTGCATTGCGCAGCACGAACGCCGCATTTTTCGAAACCATCACATCCAGGTTCGAGATTGCTGCCCGCTCGAAGACCAAGTGCACGCTGTCTGGCTCCCACTGCCGCGGTTGCATGTGCAGACACTCCCGATAGTAAAAGTCGGTGTGCCGTGGCAAAAAAGCATTGAGCCGCCGCTGATAAACGCCGAGTAATTGCAGAAACGCAATAAACAAGGCGGCGGCAGGTTCATGGGAGTCGTTAGCGAGGGAGGCCGCAAAATGCTTCGCGGCCAACTCCTTCAGTTGACCGGTAGCGTGGAGCAAGGAAAACAGTATTTTCCGCCCGCCCGCAGCGGGATCTGCGATTCCAAGCCTCGCGAGGACTTCACGGAATAGCGCAGTGGCATCGCGTTCCTGCGTGCCACCTAGCAACTTAGCCAATTCACCGTGGATTGGGTCTCCAAGCACTAGTCGATCAATTTCGCCGATCACCGCCATGCATGTCGCGCCGCGAGTTTGATCGAGCGCTTCGCGTAATTCGCCTACCTCGAGCGCGAGTTCGCGAAACACCGGCGCCATGAGATTCAGACCGCCCTCTGCGGCGTTTAAGAATCGCTCGCCGAAACGCTCCACATCGATTCCTGCGATACGAGCGAGGATGAGCGCCTCGTTCCGGTCAAACCACTCACCCCAATCGCCTGCCGGTAGGTTGCTTGAATCGAAGAACGCAAGTTGTTTGGCGAAAGTCACGCCCGATCTGATGAACTCTGGCAAGCCGCGTTCGTCCGCGCGAATATAGTTATCCGTTAATGCCATTGGCAAGCGGCGCATCCGTTCCGAACCTGGGGTTCTCCAGTAGGAAGCGATTGAAGTCATGACTCGCGTTTCTCCAAGGACGAAATCATCCCGGTTCGCCGTTGGCAACGCCCGCGCCACTGCCTTCCGTCAAGTACAGTGGATAGACCATATTCGCTCTCGAATTGGTGCCGCGGATGGTGTACTCCAGGCGCAACAGCAGTACTCCATTGAGATAGCTCCGCGGCCCTTGCGCGTCTTCGTCGCCACTTGACACGTCGATGTGCTCCAGCGTGATGCGTGGTTCAAAAAACAAAATCGCGCGGCTGACGATATCCTTGATTTCGGTGATCGTGCTTTCGGTAACGTGCTCGAACACCATGCGTTGCAGTCCACAACCGAAACTGGGTTGCATGACCCGTTCGCCTGGCGTCGTTGAAAGTAGGATGTACAAGCTTTGCCGGATATCTACTTCATGATCAACCATGACCGCCGCGCGCGTACCGAGTTCGAATGTCGGAGGAAAACTCCACCCCGTACCCAAAAATGTTAAATCGTTGCTCATATCTATTCCGTATTCCTGGGTGGCGGCTAGCCGCCAATCATCACGGTAGGCAACCCAAGCACAATGCTTCCGCCGTGCGCGGTGGAATCCCCCATTCGCGCCGCGGGTTTGCCACCGATCATGACGGTCGCCGACCCCTTCACGATGGCGTCTGGCGGGCCTACGCAAACCGCGTTGTCCCCAAGCACCGCTGCGGGCAATCCGCCGACCAATACCGTCGGTACACCTGGGCCAATAACGGGCCCGCCCACATGAGGTATAGGCGGTAAACCTGGCGTAACCATGGGACACACATGCATATCGGTTAGACGTGCGGCGGGGGGCATTTTGCTACTCCGTTAGTTGATCATCACCATGGCGCCCTTGACCGTGGTCGTGCCAGAGGCGGAAATTTCGGCGCTTGCGGCACCCTTGGCCGCGAACCCTACTTGGGCATCGCAGTTCACGTTGAGGCCGCTTGATTTGACGTCCGCTTTCGAAGTGACCGAGATCGCGCCGACGGCATCAAGAGTGATGGCGCCTTTCGCCGTGATCTTGATGTCCTTGGGACTATCCAGTGTAATTCCGCCGGAATTTAGTTCGACCTTGTTATTGGTTTGATCCTGCAACAGGATGGATTTTCCATCGTCGCTTATTACGACCTTATTGTTAGCCGGCGTTTGGATGGTGATGATCTTCTTGTCGTCGTTGATTTCTATCTTGGTTTTACTGCGAGTGACAATCGCTTTGGTATTGTTCTCGGCGCTCAACGGATAAGGGGGCGCGCGTTTACTGCTGTAGAGGCTTCCCAGAATGACCGGATGCGAAGGATCTCCGTTTAGGTAGCCTAGTAGGACCTCGTCGCCGATCTCGGGTATGAAATACGCACCAAATCCACTGGAACCATAGAAATTCACCAGCCTCGCCCACACCGTGTCTTTTTCAGCCTGCATTACCGGCACGCGAACCTGCACCCTACTCTCGCCTTCCGGGTCGGCGTCAAGTTTGGTGACCACACCGACCTGCAGCCCTCTTACCCCAGGTAACAAACCAGAGGCATCGGGCGCCATGACATCGCCACGCGCCATCATCCAATCGGGTGCAAGGCCAAACTCCACCTCCGTGATCCAGTCACCATCGGCGATGTCGTGATGCACGGCACTGACGAAAACCTTGCCGTTGAATCGTGCGCCAACACCTGCCAATTCAATCAGCGATCCCGCCTTGGCGAGCGCGCTGCCCTGAAATTTCATCCTGCCACGCACTCTGGCCAGCGCGGATTTAATTTGTTGCGCTTTGGCCCAAGTCGCAAGCGCATCCTGAACCAATGGCACTGGCGTTTGCAGGCGAAATTCGCTCAATCCAATGACTTGGGCCAACGTGCCTGAGGCCAGGTTTCCCTGCTCATTGAGCGTTTGCGGCGACGATGTGCTCTCAATCACCGCCTGTGTTTTCTGATCCCAGGCCGACGCCTTAACCTTGGAATACTGCGTTCTTGCATCGATATCGCCATGTAACTCGATCAAGTCGGCGCCATAAGCCACTTTCAGCTCAGCCGCAGCATTCACTTGAGGGGGTTTTGCGATGAACTTGCCATCCTCGACGATGACTAGAAAACCATTGGCTTCCGCGCGGGCGAGGGCGAAATCCCAATCGGTGCAGTAGTACTGCACCAGTTCCTTGTGCTTTAACGTCGTCGCGCCGATATCGGACGTTAGCGACGAATACGAACCGACGACCGCTTGCAAAATGTCGCTGTCTTTTTTATCGACATAGTTGACATTTTTGCGACCCACGGTCATGGCCACGGCCTTGTCGCGGCATTCGATCACCAGTCGGGCATCATTTGCTCCGGTGATCTTGATGCCATGCCGCACGACGATGCCCTCGAAAATCGTGGATTCCTGATCGCCGTACCCTGCACTGATGTTTATGACCGCTCCTGGCTTGAATGCATCTTTCTCGCTTAGCGGAAAGGTTTGCCCTGGCATATCGCCATCAAGGATGACCAGGCGCGCGTAGGGAATGGCGTTAACGGTTCGGTTGACGGATACCGAAACAAATTCGATGGTTTCAGCCAGCGCCTGACCGCCGCTCTTTACGGAAAGGCGGAAAACGCCATCGGCCTGATCGCGCGGGGAAGCCGCCATTGACTACTCCAAGGGTGGGAAGTGCAGGCGCGTCCCAGGCCGCAAGTCCCGAAAACTCACCAGATTGTTAAACCTGGCGACCTCAGGGTAGTAACCTGGATCGCCATAGATCGAATTGCAAAGCAAAGGCAACGTGTCGCCTCGTTTTACTTCGATCACATGGCTCAAATCGGGCGACGACCGATTTGCCGTGAGCTTGTCCTCCGCTTTGCTAACAGATCCCGCGAATTTCATCTCTACCTTGGCGCGTAGCGGATCGCCGTTGCGCTTGAATAGCGTGTATTGCGTGGATATGTTTGACAAACGCCCGAAGAAAATGACGCTGCCCCACAATAGGCGCACTCGGCTGGGCTCATGTTTGTCCCCTACGTAGTCGTAGACCACTGAGAACAGATTGTCGATCTGGACCTTGACGTCCTTCCGATCCGCGGAAGACCCTGCGGGTACAGCTGCTGCCGTGCCATCAAGAACGATAGAAAACTTGACCTCATCCGCGCCGTAGGCGCTGAATTTCATTTCCGACCTCGTCTGACCCAAGGTCTTCACCCGGCTGTAGCCAATCGAAGACTGAAGAGATATCTCGGCTGGGTTGATCATGACCGAGAAGGATTTGGTCTTGTCGACCGTCACCGTGCCATTGGAAGCTTGGTTGTAGCGCGTCAGCGTGAAAAGGGTCTTGGTGTCGGTGTCCGGCATATCCGATCCTGTGAGATATCTATTGGGCTGAATCGGCGCCCTACGCGCCCTCTCTGGTGTTGCTCTTTTTGGTTAACGTTCGTCACGATCTCGAAGTTTTTCCCGCAACAGTTCCCTACATTGCGCGAGAATTTCGGCTTTCATTTGCTCCAGCACCTCGACCGAAGGTTCGCCGGCTGCCGGGGCCGCGCCCTCCTTGCGCGTATCAACCGAGGAACGGATCACCATCTGGCGCACTTCAATGGTCATCGCCGTGCCTCCTTGCTCACGCTTGCCACTCCCAGCTTTCGTAGGTCAGCTCAATAGTTTCAATCGCGACCTCGTTTTTCTGGGCATCAAACGCGCCCATACTCCATTTCACCGGGTAAGCCTGAAGAAAGTGCCAGGTATGCAATGGAACGTGCTGTTCATTCAACAGCGATACCTGGATATCTTTCATCGGTTGGGCCTTCTTTACCCCCGCGCGCCAGTTAGTGAACCAGCCAATGCACCATTTCATGAACTCGGAGTTGCTGCCCGCAATACCACGTTCCAGGACGAGATTGGTATACGTGCTGCGCTCCGGCAGATTGCGGCCCTCGCTACCACCTTCCGGTTCCTTTTGAAACTCTAGGCTCGCGCCGATGCCGCTTACTTTTTGGAATGACACGATATCGGCGCCCACCTTAACGCTGAAGTGAAATGCTGCCGGCGGGTAGTACGCAGCGTTCGAATCGTCCGACATCACTCAATGTCCATGGTCAAAGAAATCCCGCGGAGAACACACCGATCAAAGCATCACGCATTGGCTATGGTTAGCCCTTCGTGCGCGATTTCGATGGTCTCAACCGCGACTTCGTTTCCATCGGCCTTGAGGTCGGTGCCGGTAATCTTGGTCGGCCAAGCATTTATCAGATTCCACACCATCGTCGGTTTCCCGCCTTCATCCAGCAGACTGATGGTGATCGGAATGCGCTTGAGCGTGTTTGTCTTAATTTGATTGAACCAGTCCCAGAACTTATTGTCCTTGGAGAAAACACCTTTCTTCATGGTCACGTTGCCGTACTTCTTGATGCCGGGCATCTTGATCACCGATGATTCCGGGCTGTCACCATGTCGGTATTCGATCGGCTGTGCTTCCACATCCAGTCCCGAGACCTCCTGAAACGACATCACGTCCTTGTCCCACTTCACTTCGAAACGGAATTTTGGCAAAGGCCATACCGTCGCGGATTGTTTTGAACCGTCGTCTGCCATGATTTACCTCCTAAATTGATAAATTCGTTTATCGATCTATGCGTTGGGTTGCGCCGTGCGCGAACAATGGCGCGGCGCGCCTAAGACTTCTGCATTTGCTGCTGGAATGTGATTTCGATGAATTCCGCGGGCCGGCTGATCGCAACCAGTACCGTTACGCGCAAGATCCCCTCCAATATGTCTTCCGGCGTCATGGTCTCGCCCAGCCCCACATGCACGCTGAACGCATCGTCGGGCACGGCCCCCGCAAGCCCGCCGCGTTTCCAAATGCCGGTGAGGAAGTTGCGGATCATTCCCTTGATCGTCACCCAGGTATTGGCAACGTTGGGCTCGAACACCATCGCCTTGGCGGCGAGCTTGATTGATTCCTCGAGCATGATCATGGTGCGGCGCACGTTTATATAACGCCAGTCGAGACTATTGCCATCGAGTGTGCGTGCACCCCACACCAGCGTGCCCTCTCCGATGAAGGCGCGGATCGCATTGATCGATTTTCCCTGCGCGGTGACGTTCAGATCCTCCTGCTGCACGCTGGAGATGGGCACGGTGGGCGATACCGCGCTGTTGACGCTCACGTTGGCGGGCGCTTTCCACACGCCGCGCGAGTTGTCGACCATGGTGTAAAGACCCGCCATCGCGGCGCTTGGCGGGAGCGTGTTTAGCCGTTTGCGCATCTCGAGCATGATGGCGCCAAAAAATGGGCTGATGCGCGGAAGAGTCTTGGCGAGCAAGGTGATTTGCGCTTGCACCTTGTCCTGGTCCTCTTTTTTCGCAGCGGGATCTATTTTCAACGTCTTGACCTTGTCCACTTCGTCGAGTGTCGCCTTCGGCGCGCCGGCCAGGGTGAGTTCATCCTTGATACAAGCGATCAGGGTATCCTGGCTAGCCTCGTCGATGCTCGAGTAGCTAAGATCGTTCTCCTGAACAATGGTTGTATTCACCCAAGGGTAGTACGCCGCACCGTAGGCGAGGTTGTTGATGCCGATCTTGTCGCGAAACATGGCGACGCAGCCGTCATCGCCCCTGCTTTCCTGGTATCCCTCCCAGATGTCTAGGATCGCGATTCGGTTCTTCATTGTGTAGCCGCAATGCGTGAGCGCCGCCTGCTGCAAGGCATAGCAATTGCCGCTGTCCTTGAGCAACACCGCCTCAGGAACAACCAGCATGGTGGGTTCCTGCTCCTTCTCGAGCTCGTTGATGCCTTTTTCCAGCTTCTCCTTGTCAATCTCGCCGTCTTTCTCGTAATTGCCGACCGACACGATGTAGCAAGGCCCCCCGCCATTCTGGTAGAAATGCAGCATGCAGTAGTAAAGGATGTATAGCCCCGAGCTTTGCGCGAGCAGGTAGTTGGTTTTATTGACGGTAAGCGGCACGCCATCCCGGTTCGCCAGTGGAGCCGTCGCCGAAGGTGCCGGGACAGCCCCATCGACCTTCTTGAGACTGAAACGCACGAAATCCGCCGTGGGTCCGTAACCGAAATACTGGTGAAATTCCGCCATGGAACTGATGCGCCAAGGCTTATTTAGGAGTGAATTACCCTTGTTCTCGGCTTTCTCGGTGTAACCGACGAAGGCGGGCACTGCGGTCGCGACTTCGACCACGGAATTGGGAAAAGCATTCTTTTCGACGATGTAGACGCCGG